>CASETM010000088.1 GCA_949290865.1 uncultured Bacillota bacterium | reverse complement strand
CCAGAAAACAGATTTATCAGTATTCTGATATCAATGGTGAAATTCATCGTTTTGTTTATAAAAATGAAGCGACTGAGTTAATAGCTTAAAAACAAAGAAAATCTAAAATGTAAGAGCTTTCAAAATATATATTTTGAAAAGCTGTTTTTAGTGCACCCAAAAATCCACTCAATACATCAAAGAACATCGGATTGCTCCTCTAAATCAGGACAAACACTATTAAAAATAATTATTTAAATTAATTATTGACATTTAATAGTTTGTCTTTTAGACTATATACTTATTTTAGAAAAAATACTACTCAAATACATATTCTTTTCCAATAATGATTGCTTTGGCATCTGGATGATGCCCAATATCTTTTGTCATGATGACCGTCAGATCTTCCCTAATAAAAGGCTGAATCAACGCCAGCAGTTCATTTCTATCATGATGACGTTCATATTCAGTAAATGTTCCTAACAACAGACCTTTGATGCTTGCAAACACCTGCATCTGTTTAAGCTGAGCAAAATAAGTCACCAGCCTGGCCGCATTGCCACTGTATGCCTCTAAAAGCAGGATCTTATTCTTGGTGTCAGGAAAATATCTAGTTCCCGCCAATTTAAGAAAACAGCGAATATTTCCGCCAATGACAGTTCCAGTCACCTTTGTTCCCTGAACGATCTGATAATCAATGGAAAACAATGTATGCTGCTTCCATCTTTCAATCTGTATTTCCTGATTTAATAAATGTCTAATCTGAAACAGGACCGAACATCGTCCCGTTTGACTATAGATGGCATTCAATACCACTGTCAGATCACTGTATCCCCAAAAAACCTTGCTCATCTTGGTAAAATCCAGTTCATCCAGTATTTCATTGGCAAGATCACCACCGGAAATATCAAAAATCATATCGATTGACTTATCAGCGTTCATCTGCATTAACACCGCAGCCCGTTCTTTCGCACTGGCAGCTCTGCCATTTGTTACACAGTAAAGATACGGACTCCAGACACATTCAATACCCAGTTTTTTTAGCTGTATTTCTAATTGCTGCATCTGTTCTTTCTGATTCATTGATAAACCATTAGAACAGCAGACTATCCCTGCTTTTTTCATATATATGGTCTCTCTTTCTTTTGACAATTATACCATACATGTCAAAAAATTCTCATTTAATTTGACATATTTAAAGGATTTGATACTATTAATATAATAATGCATGGAGGTGAATTTATGCAATTAGATAAGATCATTGATGATATTGAACAAAGCTATCATCAATATGACAATATATCAAAAATAGATACCATTCCTCAGCCAGATAAAACCATCATCCTCGATATTCTGTCACGTCTGCAGGATATAGTCTTTCCTGGTTTTTTTGGCCGTAAAAACTTGAAAAGCGAAGTTGTCAAATACTATCTGGGTGATCAGATCCAGATCATCTATGATGAACTGGAAAAGCAGATCCTTCTCGCTTTTGACTACAGTGAAAAATATCAGAACTTCAGCAAGGAAGAAAAAAAAGCCGAAGCAGAAAAAATAACATTAGAATTTCTAAAAAGGATTCCGAGCATTAGAGAATATCTGTCAACTGATGCTGATGCAACCTTCGATGGTGACCCTGCTGCTTTTTCGATTTCAGAAATCGTCATCACTTATCCAGGATACTATGCCATCATGGTCAACCGTATCGCTCACGAACTGCATCTGTTAAATGTTCCTTTGATTCCTCGTATCATGACTGAACACGCTCACAGTCTGACTGGAATCGATATTCATCCTGGTGCCACTCTGGGCCGTTATCTGATGATCGACCACGGAACCGGAATCGTTATTGGCGAAACGACGATCATCGGTGAACATGTCAAAATCTATCAGGGAGTGACATTGGGTGCAACTTCAACTCACGGTGGACAAAGTCTTAAAAATGTCAAACGTCATCCAACAATCAAGGATCATGTCACCATTTATTCCAATGCCAGTGTTTTAGGCGGTGAAACGGTCATTGGTGAAGGTTCGATTATTGGCGGAAATACTTTCATTACCAAATCCATTCCAGCAGGAACCGTTGTCAATAATAAAGCTGTCATGCGTTTTAAGTATTCTGAAAAATCAGAAGACTTCAAACAGGGGAATTTCTAAAAAAAGGATAGTTGTCTTAGGACAATTATCCTTTTTTATGATTCCATATGCTTGCCAGAATATCCTTCAATACCAGAAAAGCATCCTGATCATCATAGCCATGATCTTTTTTTAGTTTTATCAGCATTTTTTTCAGAGACTGTACATATTCATCGGTCTGAACTTCTGTTTTATACTGCTGCAAAACAGGATATTTCTGACTCCACATTTTATTCCAGTCAATTTTTTGACTCGTTTCTTCACTTATTGAAGCAATCGTTTCTTTAATTTTTTCAGTTTCGATATCAAATTCAATCAGTTTATCTAATGACAGATGATAAATCACTGCCAGTTTTTTTGCCTGATAAATATCAGGAACGGTTTCATCAAGTTCCCATTTTGAAATGGTCTGTCGACTGACACCTAGCTTTTCTGCCACTTCTTCCTGTGACATCCCATTTTTCTTTCGGGCCTTAGCCAGCTGTTGTCCTAAATTCATCATATTTCCTCCTTCCATCTTAACTCAAGTATAAAATATAATGAAAAAAAACGCTACCAGAGAACATTGACAGTTTCGCCCGTAATGATAACAGTCTATCTTTACATCTATTACTGTTTTTGTTATATTAGAAAAAATACTTATTTCACGAGGACAATGTATGATTGAAAAACAGTTACGAAAATATATCATTCCTAATATGATTGCGATGACAAGTATCTCCTGTTACATTCTGGCTGATACCTACTTTATTGCCGCAGCACAGGGAGCCAATGGCATTACGGCATTAAATCTGGTCTTGCCAGTTTATGGACTGATCTTTGCAATTGGTTCCATGATCGGAACTGGGGCAGCGACCCGTTACTCTCTATCAAAACATATCGGCGCCAGAGATTATGACCAGTATTTTACTAATGCCCTGATCTGGACCATGATAATCAGCATTATTTTTGTTTTTGCGGGAATTTTCTTTCCAGGTGTGATTTTAAAAGCCATGGGTGCTGATCAGACAATATTAGAAATCGGTCATACATACACGCGAATCATCCTGTGCTGTACACCATTTTTCATGATGAATTATTCCATGACAGCTTTTGTCAGAAACGATGGCGCTCCCAAGATTGCGATGACAGCCACTTTGATCAGTGGGATCAGCAATATCATCCTTGATTATATCTTTATGTTTCCCATGCATTTAGGAATGGCAGGAGCAGCCCTGGCAACCGGAATGTCTCCTGTTATTTCCATGATGATCTGCATGATCCATTATCTATCTAAAAACAATACAGTTCGCGTGATAAAAATGCTGCCATCACTGAAAAAACTGATTTCATCCTGTCAGCTGGGAATTGTTTCTTTTGTTGGTGAAATTGCCAGTGGCCTGACCACGATGGTCTTCAATTTTTTACTCTTGAAACTCACAGGAAATGTGGCAGTTGCTGCCTATGGCATCATCGCGAATATTGCCCTGGTCGGGATTGCCCTGTTAAATGGTGTCGCCCAGGGACTGCAGCCTTTAGCCAGTGAAATGCATGGTAAAAAAGAATATGACCAGGAAAAGAAAATATATCGATATTCTTTACTGCTAGGCATCTTTATTGCTTTGGTTCTTATCATTTTAATATTGATCTTTGGTGATAAAATCATTCGTATTTTTAACAGTGAATATTCTAGACCATTAGCTAGACTGGCCAATCAAGGTATTCGTCTCTATTTTGTTGGATTCTTATTTGCTGGGATCAATATCGTCACTGCTGGTTTTTACAGTGCGATTGGAAAAAGCAAAGCTTCATCTTTGATTGCGGTATCTAGAGGAATCATTCTGATCATCTTATTTGCTTTCGGGCTCTCCTGGTGCTTTGGTCTCACTGGTATCTGGCTGGCTTTCCCTGCTGCCGAAATGACAACACTATGTTTAAGCATGCTGATCAGCAAAACAACGATGAAAAAGCATTCGTGATGAATGCTTTTTTAATTCTTTCTTGATTTTATTTTGACACTGATCAATCACATAGTGTTCAAATCTTGTATTGTTTGAATTTTGAAAACAGTCGTCATTTTTCAGTCAATGATAACGATTTTACTGAGATATACTTTTGACATGAGCCTGTCTTCATCAAAATAACAACATCTTTTTCAGTATTCAGCAATTCTATTCCATCAGTATCAGCTTTGCACAATTTTTCAAAGTGACATTTACAATATTCAGGAATAATTAACCTTTTTCGCTTTATTGTAATTGTTTACTCTTATCTGAAAATCCCTCCAACCCCAAAACAGGTTTAGAGGGATACAATTATTCCATTGTAGCGTGACAAAATTCCTGCTCCAATGATATTTTTTTGGTAAGATGCTTAACCTTTTTTTCTATCTGTAATGGAAAAATATTTTCTTATTCAATACTTTTTAAAGATTCAATCATATCTATTTTTTTAATACTGCGATACATTGCAAAATTGATAATAATAGAAAACATTAATGTTAAAAAAGCACCTGTTAAAAAGCTGAATATAGAAATTGTTCTGCCAAACATGATCATATCTACTTCTATGGATCGAATGACATATTGATGTAAAATTACGCCTGCAAACATACCAAAGCAAATTCCAAGTACGCATAAAATAATATTTTCTTTATAAATATAGGAAGCAACTTCGCTGTCATAAAATCCCAAAACTTTTAAAGTTCCTAATTCTCTTTGGCGTTCTGCTATATTAATACTATTCAAGTTATAGAGAACAACAAAAGCCAATAAACCTGCTGATGTTAAAACGATATATACAATGGTGTTGAGAGAAGCAAGTGTATCATTTGCCCATTGAATTGTTTCTGACACGAAAGACACATTTTGCACAGCGTCTTGTTGCAAGAGATAACTTCCTAATTCATTTTCATAACTTTCTGAGTTATTTGGATAAGACAAAAATAACTGATTATATTCTGGTGTTATTCCATACATTTTCTGATAAGTATCTGCTGTAAGGAAAAGATAATGTCCAATATAGTTTTCAAAAATGTCAGTTATTTGTATGGAGACAATTTCTGAATCACCATTTTTAATCTGAATTTTATCTCCAATCGTTACTCCAAGGCTTGTCGCTGTTTTTTCACTAATAAGAGCACCATCTAGGGGAAAATCGATATTTTCATGACTTCCTCTCACTCGATATGTAAAAAATTTATTAATATTATCTGTAGTTTGCGGAACATCTAAAGTTGCTTCTTGTGTCGCTGAATCACTCTGTAATTCAACATTTTTTTCATAAATTGACAAAGGAATGATTTCGGCATCTCTGCTATAAAGTTCATCTATCAATCCATCTACAGATCTGCTATTTTCATTTTTTATTGAAATTGCCGCTTGATAATGGGTAATTTCCGAAAACTGCTTATCACCAACAACCATGATTGAATCATGCAATCCAAATCCAACCAAAACAAGCCCCATACATCCAGCAACGCCAAACAACGTCATAAAAAATCTTTTTTTATAACGAAAGAGATTTCTAATTGTCGATTTTTGAGTAAAACTAAGCCTTCTCCAAAGAAAAGATACCTTTTCCAGCAAAACTCGTTTTCCATTTTGTGGAGCATCAGGACGCATGATCTGTGCAGGTTTTGCTCTGATCATCTTATAGCAGGCAAGAAGGCATGAAGTGGTTGTGCTAAAAGTACTAACGAGTATCGCAATGAATCCCTGTGTCCAGTTATAGGGAAGCAGATAATCATGCAAGCCGGTATAAAGCATGGAATAAGTATTCATAATGGCAAATGGCAACACTTTTTCCCCAATTAATACTCCTAAAACTGCTCCAGAAGCGGTAGGAATAAGGGAATATAATAAATAGGGTTGGAGGTGCGGACAATTTCTTGGACCTGTTATTTTAATTAAGATCCAGTAATTGTCTGTACTCTTGTGGACTTAGATAATTCAGCGATTGTTTTATTCTTTTATCATCTTTCATTTAAATTAAACACGTTTCTTAACATTAACATATTTGATTTTTCAAATGACAACAGTTTGAATATTTTTTTATACTTTTTTGCAAAATGCTATGCGGTTTAACTTTACTTGTATTCCAATTTATAACTTCAACTGTATCATCTTTACCATTTTGAAACGATCAGAAACCGCCATACTGACCTTTGTGGAGAGCTTTAAGCCGTTTTTAGGAATGTAACGATAATAAGATTCCTCCGCAATCACCTTCACATCATCCCCAATCTTTGCTGCCAGTTCTCTTGCTGCATCCACATAAAAGAACATCTGCGCATCACCATGGCCTACCTGCTTCATGTACTTCTTTTGCATCATAGCCATCCCTTTTTTGTTCACAGTATCAAAAACAACTTCCATATTTCCTGACTGTCTGATCATACGCAGAAGGGAAATGACCTTATTTTCCTCAAAATAATGGAATAGTCCACCTGCGGTAACGAGAATAGGAGCATCTGGCACATCATTGCGGACTTTTTTGATCCAGTCTATCACAAAGGCATCCCCGGAAATATAGCATTCCCGCTCTGATTCAGGAAGAAGTGTTCGCCGGTATTCGATTACATGAGGCAGATCCACAGCATACCAGCGTGTCCTTCCGTTATCACAGCGGTAATAAGTTGTCTCCAGACCACAGCCCAGCTGAACAATCACCCCGTTTGGCCTTCGTTCCAGAAAAGATCGAATGAACCGATCCATATTGGCGGACCTGGAGGCAGAAGCCAAAAGGGTATACTGGTTCTGCTTATTCAGTGCAATCAGGTCTGAGGGCAGCTTATTTTTCAATTCCAGTGCTTTTTTATCATATAAAATCTGCGGGCAATGCTCACTGGCATAGATTCTGCCCAGCATAGGGACAAACAGAGTATCCTCCACAATACCTAATGTTTGCATAACCAATCCTCCATTATCGTGACATTATTTCCGTCCCACCAGGAGTCTGGAAGATCCTAACATCATCATTGCAGCTCGGCGATGAGAACCAAAGACTTCTTGTGCCGTATCAACAAGACGAACATCCTGATACCCCATATCCCGCAGCTGCTGTGCAAAAGCATCCATATCACCATACAGTTTTGGTTTCATATCATCATTGAGTACAAAAATACCACCTTTTTTCAATACCCGCAGGCTTTCCAGCAGCAGTTTATGCATATCAGCACCTATGATATTATGATAGACATAATTGCTGATAACGACATCAAAGCTCTCATCAGGAAAATCCAATTGTTTCGCGTCACCGTGCTGGAATACACAACGTGAAGCCACGCCCTCACTGGTTGCATTTTTCTCGCAAAGTGCCTTGCTGTAATTGTACACAGCGCCCCAATAATCAATACCGATTACTTTTGCTTTCGGCCATGTCAGAGCCGCACGGATTGTCAGTGCTCCGGAGCCGCAGCCAACTTCCAAAATCTTTCCATCACCGTCATAATCCAAATGAGAGAGGATGACCCGATGAACCTGTTCCATGATTCCGCCACCACCAAAAGCATACTGCCGTCTGATCCATGTGATCCAGATCAGCAAAACTACAAGTGCAATTGTGATAACAGCAAACAAAATACCAAGAACAGCGACACGAAATACATAAAAAGAGAGAACAGCAAGTACAGCAGCCAAAATTCCGATTCCGCCAATGATGTAAAAGACAGGGTTAGACATCCAGCTTCCATAGTCTTCCCCGTGAGTCCCAAGTCGAATATTCTCCTGTTTTAATTCTTTTTTATTCATTACATTATCTCCTCTATATTTATAATCTCATCAACAATACTCCTATCCCAGCCTGCACCGTTGCCATCAGGGGACAAAGGATCAATGACCATTGCAACAGATGCTCCGGCAATGCGTAACTTTTCATCCACGCTTTGAACCCATAGCCAGGATGCCCTTCCGTACCAGGAATCATAAAACGGTGTTTTGCCTTTTTCTGGATGAGAAAGATATCCAGAAAAAACTGATCGCACACGTTTATCATCATCCACTGGATGTATCCTGTCAGTGCCATCTGCCAAAATCCATGAGTGCCGCCTTCCACTACGCTCAATGTCCCATAGAGCAAGAGGGGCAGAAGCTCTCCTAAAAAGGTCCATAGCCAGTAAAAGCGATTCTCCGCTTTTGAGAGCGGTTCCGAAGCATTCTTGATAATAGCATGCAGATAGCTGGGGCACATCAGTCGGGGATTGTACAGTGCCACGGCAGCAGCAAATAAATTAAAATAGGCTGCCATAGCAAATCCGTCTAATATCGTTTGCATCCAGTTCATTCAGTTTTCTCCTTAAAACGTACTCGTATAATCTGCAAATGCAACGGTCCGTCGGCTATTTTAGCCAGAAGGCGATGAATGAATCTTACTCCCGGCCCCTCCAACTTCTGATAGCCCTGCATATACCCGCAGCTGGAAACAGAGAGCAGAGGTGACCAACACTCCAGCTCTCCTTTGGCATCCTTTACAGAGAAATATGCACCAACATCCTTGATCCCCGCCTGTTTTACCCAGGTTTTCAGCATTAGTTTGACAGCGGTTTTGCCTGCTGCATCAAAAACCAGACGTCCTCCCGGAAAATGTTCGGCCATTGCCTTAACCAACTGCTTCATCTGGTTTGTAGTAAAATAGTAGAATACACCCGCAGCAAACATGACTGCCCCATCCTCAGGATCAAACCGGATAGCTTTCATCCAATTCGGATCTGTTAAATCAAATGCCAGATTTTCTTCCCGCTCTCCGGCAGGAAGCAATTGATTCCGCAGCGCAATCACATCCGGCAGGTCAATATTCCAGATATGGCAGTGACCGTTGTCGCACACTCGTCCGGTGTTGTCCAGTCCACAACCAAGATTAATGACCGCAGCTTTTGGATGTTGGTGGAGATAGTCCCGTATTTCCCATGCGAGATCATTTTGGCGCATGGCTACTTCCAATGCTCCAAAACTATGTATGATACTTTCCGATTGTTTTTCTAATGCAGAAAAGTCATAATCTACTTTTTTAATTAACTCCTCGGCTGTTTTATCCTGAAACAATTCGGAAAATTTCTGCGAACAGAGCCATCGGGCGTATAATGGAATGATCAATGTTTCCTGTAATGAATTCTTTTTAATTGTATATTTGTTCATAATCCGCCTCTTTAAGTTAGTTATAGCTAACCTTTTTTCGTATATTTTAACAGATTTAAAAATCTTTTTCTACTCAAATTGCTCTTTTAATTCCGATAAGATCTTTTTTGAGGCTTCTTCACGTAAGCTTCCAATTCTGGCTTTCTGTCTGCAGTTTTACCATATGAGCATACACACCATTTTTCTCTGCCAGATCCTTCGGTAATCCTTCTTCTGCCACGATGCCATCAGAAAGAACAACGATCTTATCTGCTCCGGCTACGGTACGCATTCTATGAGCAATCACCAGAACGGTTTTATCTGCAATCAAACGGGAAAGGGCTGTCTGTATCAGAGTTTCATTCTCCACATCGAGGGAAGCAGTCGCTTCATCCAAAAGAATGATTGGCGCATTTTTCAGAAATGCGCGAGCAATGGAAATACGTTGGCGCTCTCCACCGGAAAGTTCACAGCCATTTTCCCCGATACTGGTGTGCCATCCTTGAGGCAGTTTTTTGACAAATTCATCCACATTGGCAAGTTTCGCAGCCGCAATGACCTGTTCATCTGTGGCGTCTTTGTTTCCGATTCGGATATTTTCCAGAATCGTATTGTCAAACAGGATGACATCCTGGAATACGATGGAATACAGAGAAAGCAGTGTTTCCGGGTCTATTTTTGATATATCCATGCCTCCCACGGTAATCTTTCCACTGTTAATATCCCAAAATCTGGCAGCCAGCCGAGATACGGTTGTTTTTCCGCCGCCGGATGGGCCGACCAAAGCCGTTACCTCTCCCTGTTTTGCTGTAAAGGAAACATCTTTTAATACAGTTTCTCCGGTATTATAGGCAAACCCGACATGGTCAAAGACAATATCATATCCCTGATTAGAAAGCCTGTCGCTGCCCTGCTGGATGGGATGATCGAGAATCTCATTCATACGGGCAATGTTGGTTCGGGTACTGATGACTGCCGCAAGATTCTGGAGTGCCCCCTGCAGCGGGTCATACAAACGGGATACCACCAAAAGGAACATAAAGAACGTAAGTACAGAAAGGCTCCCCTGCATGAGCAGAACAGCTCCCACCAGCGCAACCGTTGCAATACCAAGTCTCAGCACCAATGATGCGGAAACCACAAAAGCAGCAAGACCAAATTCATTGAGAATGGAACGATGCTCCACGGCACGGATCTTCTTTTCCAGACCTTTTAAATATGCCTGCTCCGCATTGTTTGCTTTCAGATCACGAACCGTTTCAATACACTCCTGTATCCCGTCTGCGCAGGCCATCTTCACATCCATCGCTTTTTGATTCAGATTTGCCTGAATCTTTGCAGAAAATCCCACAATCGCAAAGGCAACCGGCAGAACCCATAAGGCAGCCAGTGCCATTCTCCAGTCCGTAAAGAGCAGACCGATGGAAATCAGAATCGTAGAAATGATCGAACCCGCAAGTTCAGGGATAAAATGCGAAAAACTCTGCTCCAGAAAGGTGCAGTCCGCCATAATCGTACTGGTAAGATCGGCTAAATCCTTTTTCCCGAAAAAAGAGAGGGGGATCTTACGCAGATGCTCCGCCAGAGTAATGCGGCGGATACCGCTTTCTTTATAGGTAGCAAAATAGGTCGCATTATATTGAAAGAACGTTGTCAACAGAATCAGGCCGATACACACCATGCAGCCTGCCGCATAAAATGGAATTTTCCTACCGGGAACACCTCCGTTCATCAGATCGCTGACCAGGTAATATAAAAGTCCCACTGGAAACATAAAAGACAGATTTTGAAGGACACAGGCCAGGCAGCCTTTAATCAGATCCTTTGCTCCCTGTTTGGACAGGGCATATTTTTTCTGCAGTTTTTTGATCATATCACTGCACCTCCTTTGTTACCTTCCATTGCACGGAAGTCTGGTAATTTTTCCACATACGGCTGAAAATGCCGTCTTTTGCAAGTAATTCGCGGCTGTTGCCACACTCGGCAACCTGTCCGTCGCAAATGACAAAAATCTGATCCACATTTGTTATGGTCGAAAGCCTATGGGCAATCATAATTACCGTTTTACCCTCGGAAAGTTTTGTAAAAGCTGCCTGTACACGGCTTTCGTTATCTGGGTCAGCAAAAGCAGTGGCTTCATCCAGAATGATGATCGGTGCATTTTTCAGCATTACACGAGCAATGGCAATTCGCTGCTGCTCGCCGCCGGAAAGATAGACCCCTTTTGTTCCGATGACCGTATCCGCACCCTGTGGGAGTTTTTCCAGAATATCATCGCATTGCGCGTGATGAAGGGCAGCCAGAACTTCCTCACGAGTAGCTTCCGGTTTTCCCATACGCACATTTTCCAAAATGGACGCCTTGATCAGACGGCTATTCTGAAACACGAAAGATACTGTGTTCATCAGTTCCTCTTTTGGAATATCTTTTACATTGACACCACCGATTTTTACCATTCCGCTTTGAGGATCAAAGAATCGGGAAATCAGGTTGGCAAGCGTTGTCTTTCCACCACCGGACGGACCGACAAAAGCTACCGTCTGTCCAGCTGGAATGGTCAGTGAAATATCTTTTAATACATCTTTTTCTCCATCATAGCTGTAATGAACCGATTTCAGTTCCACGGAAGCGTTCTGAGGATGCTTTGGATGTTTCGTTTCCGCCAGAGGCTTCAAATGCAAAATGCTGTCAATTCTCTGTAAAGCATCGTCTACGATCATGGCATTTTCACTTTGGAACATGATGCGTGTCAGTGTAACAGAAATAACCGGCGTAATAATGATATAGAAAATGAGATCCAGTAAGAAACCGGAAGTCACCCCGTCTTGTGCAAACAACAATCCTCCGGCGATCAGTGTGGCAAAAACGCCGTTGATCGCAGCTGTATAAAACATCATTGGTGTCCGAAGCTGCTTTGTATAAGCGATCACCCATACTTTATAGCGGTCAATGGAGTCTTTAAACTTCTTAAAGGAAAAGATCGTCTGGCCAAATGTTTTTACGACCGGAATACCGCGGACATACTCTACCGCTTCATTGGACATATCATCCAGCGCATTCTGGTATTCTTTCATCTTTTCCTGCATCTGCTTTCCGGTCATTGCCATCATGATCAGAAAGCCCAGCACAACCGGAACAAGGCTCAACAGTCCCAGTCTCCAGTCAAACACGAACAACAGCACCAAAAGACCGCAGGGGGTTGCAATGGCATTGGCTCTGTCGGGAAGCTGATGGGCGAGATAGGTTTCGGTGGCTGCGCTGGATTCGTTGACGATTTTGCGCAGTTTTCCACTGCCAAAACTCTCGGCAAACCCAAGAGGAAGTTTAACGATATGCTCCATGGTCTGGATACGCAGGTTTGTAGCGATACGAAATGCTCCTAAGTGGGAACACATAAGCCCAGCTATGTAAACGACCAATGCAATGATCGCAAACAATACTGCCATCCATCCATTGCTGGTCAGGTTCTGTGCCTGACCAAAATCTGGTGCCACATCCAATACTTCCTTGATCATTTTCCAGATACAATAGAATGGCACCAGAGCAATCAGGGCACTGATGGCAGAAAGTCCCCAGGAAGCATAGGTCAGATACTTATGGTTACCTGCAATTTCTAGCAGCCGTGATAAATTGGATTGTTTTTTCAAAAAAATCCCTCCTTTTCTTTGTGTTTATGATAAAGAGAACACGTCTATGTTCTAACAATATCCAAATTTAAGTTAGTCTAGACTAACTGTTTGGTAAAAATTATAAGGCATTACTGCCCCATAATTTTCATCCATCCTGCTGTATAAAAGGCGCGCATTTCTTTAACGTAGTTTTCGGCATCTTTGAGCGGCATTTCGTGTACGATTAGTTCAAAAAAAGTATGAAACATTCCGGTGATCAGAATATGTTCAAGAGTAGGATCAATCTTGGGGGAAGGCTTACCAAGCTTCCTTAAGACATCCTGATAGGCATGTGTCCCATCTACCTCAATCTCCACCATTTCATCAATAAGCCCAGCAAATTTCGTTCCTTCCGAACAGCAGAGGATGAGTTTACATTCCTCTAAATGTTCATACGCATAATGAAGCATATCATACATACAAATACCCGAAATGTCACTCATAACTTCTGGCTGCTGCACGGCTGGAAGCTCGGCAAACTCCTGCTGTGCCTTTATAAAACGGTTGAGAATATATTCGTAATGCTCACCTACGATAGCCTCAAAAAGTTCTTCTTTACTTTTGTAATATCCATAAAAGGCTCCGGTAGTCATTCCCACGGATTTTACAATATTTCGCAAAGAAGCATCTTTATATCCTTTTTCTAAAAATTCCACTTTCGCTGCCCGATGGATGTTTTCTAAAGTCGTTCCATTTCCGTTTATTTTGCACACCTCCTATATAACATTGTTATATAACACTGTTATAAGTTTAATATTAAAAAAAGATTTTGTCAAGAGAATGAATATATTTTATTTCATTCATGAGAAGCTGATCCTAATTTCAACTTAAGAATTATTCATATAAATATGCCATATCCTTTCTTACACTATTTTAAAACCAGTTAATCTACTTTCCCTTGTCTCTTCATTCCCATCAATAAAAATGATCTTTTTTAAACAAAAGAAAACGCCGAAAGTATATCAAAGACAATGCTTTCGACGGAATTTTCATGGCGTCCGCGAGAGGATTTGAACCTCCGACCCCACGCTTAGGAGGCGTGTGCTCTATCCAGCTGAGCTACGTGGACATATAGAAATTACATGATATATCCTAGCATTATTCATAAAAAAAAGCAACTTATCCCGTTGCTTTCTCTTTATCTTTTCGATATTCAATATAATCGTTGAAAAACATACGTATAACACAAATGATTGGTACTCCCAAAAACATCCCAATAAATCCAAACAGACTGCCAAAAACCGTGATAGAAAATAACACCCAGAATGGAGAAATACCTACGACATCCCCTAAGATCTTAGGTCCTAAGAACAATCCATCAAATTGCTGTAAAACAAAGACAAACAGCATCGTTGACAGTGCAGTCAGTAAATCTCCAGTTATCAAAGCGACCAGCACCGCTGGTATTCCTCCAATAAACGGTCCAAAATAAGGAATCATATTGGTAATCAGAATAAATCCTGCCAGCAATGGGAAGTACTCAATGCCCATAAGTCCTAAACCAACAAAGGCAATCAAACCAATAATCAGCGAATCTAAAAACTTACCATAGATAAATCTGCCAAAAATATGATGAACCTTAAAGGTATAACCATGAATTAATGCAATACTTTTATCAGAAATAAACAATCCTAGCAATCGATCAAAAATCGAAACCAGTCTTTTCGCTTCAATCAGGCAATAAGGTGTGAAAATCAGACCAATCAGCAATGTAATCAGCTTACTTCCAGTCTGAAAAACAGTATCGATCGTATCCATTGGATTAACCGGCTCAATCATGCTCATGTTGTTAATCAAGGCCAGTCCGCAATCAACAACAGTCTGACTGAACATATTGTTGCCAAAAGTATCAACAATCGATTTTTCAAAACTTGTTTTATATACACCGATATTTTCAGAAATATTCACGATATAATCCAGAAGTGCTGGAACACATAATACCAGTAAAGCCACAATGATCATCATAAACAGAATAAAAACCGTAATAGAAGAAATCGTATGGCTAATCTTTGAAAACTTGCCATCTTTGATAGCATCGATCCGCATTTCCATAAGATAAACGATAGGCTGTAAAAAATATGCCAGAATACCACCAATAATCACCGGTAAAAAGGCACTATATATCATATCAAAAAAGTGACTGTCGATATTTTTATAAATCAGAATGATAATAACAGCAACGACAATAATTGCTATATATTTTTTTTTATTTTCCAATTGCTTCATATTTTACCCTTTCAACATCTTCATTATAACATAATCAAACACAATTTCCATTCATTTCACCGATTATACACAAAAACCTCTTTCAGGCATAAAAAGAGGTGTGGTAATAAATAAATAATATATAACTGAGCGATAAAAGAAATCCACCAATAACATCAGAAAAATAGTGAACACCTAAATAAATCCTGCTCAAACCAATCAGAAATATCATAAGCCCTAAAACAATCATAAGCGCATTTTTATACTTCAAATTACTGTTTTTGACTTCAATGATCCACAGTCCATAGCCAGCCATCGCTGACATGCTGTGTCCACTGGGAAAGCTGTAATTGGTTTCTTTCACCAGATGAAAAATCTCATCAGGTCGTGGTCTTTTAATAATAAATTTAATGAAACGGTTTATTGCCTGGATAATCAGCAGATGAATCCCAGTATAGATATCTTTACGGCTTTTCAACAGTACCAGCAATGCAATCGTCACAACATAAAAATAAGTACTGCCTAAAAAAGAACAAAGCTTAAAGAATTGTGTCATTATATCGCATTTCATCAGCTGTGTCAGCTGATAAACAGTCTGATCAGCAGTTTCCATCAGCTGTAAATGAATAAGCACAAAATCAATTATAAATAACAGTAATGGGATGACATACAGATTTTTTTTTCTGATATTTTGCATTTTTTCTCCTATTCCTTTAAATATGGTAATTATCATATATTTTATCAAACAGCCTGTTTAACATATTCTGTGCTGTTTCATTTTTGAAATTCAACAGTGTTCCAAAAAGATTATTGGTAACTGCTTTAAACAGTTTAGGATTCGTATCCTGTAAATAAAGATCCAGTTCATTCTTTTTCTCTTTTTCATTGTTTTTGAAAACCAGATATTCAATAGCAATATAGATTCTAGACAACTGTTCTATCGCAAAATAACGCTGTCTTCTGCTTTTTAAAGAGTAAACTGAATAAGCATTCCACAAATTCTTTAGCAATACAATATACTGATCCAGTTCATGGATCTGAGTTTCTTTTTTCTCACTGCAGCAGTAGAAATATGTCTGCAGATAATACATGGATTTAATATGTGGAATCATTCCATAAATCAGATAAACATACATAAATTCATCATTCTTTATTATATCTCTGATGTTCTTTAATATACTTGTTTTGATGATCATGGCCTGCAGATCAATCTGAAAGTGTTTCTTAAACGCCTTAAGGCCATGCCATTCAAAAAGCGTTTCCGTAGGAAAAATATTACGATAAGACATCTTCTGATCTCTTTTTCCTTCACTTACACATTTATGATCTGTGATCAGCAGATCCAGATTAGCCTGAATTCTGATAAAATCTCTTAAAGTTTCAATCACACTGACTAATGAAGGCTGATCAAAAAAATCACCACTTTTTAAAATTTTAAAATACAGTCCATGACTGTGGTCCAATGCTTTCTTTAAAAAGAAATCATCGTGATTTTCAATGACCTGAATCATATCAGGATACAAAGCTTCATATTCTTTGGCAACCTGCAGAGTTTCATCAGTCGAATGATCATCAATAATGATAACTTCAACTTCTTCTTTCATCAAAAGACATGACGTAATCGATTTATGCATATTTTCGATTGAATTATGACAAGGTATACATACAGTTAATAGTTTCATACTCAATTCTCCCTTAAACAATATTTTAGCATAAATCGTAAATTAATACACCACTTATTGCATTTGCTGATTATTTGTGGTATTTTTATTAAGTATAAAAAGGAGGATATGATTATGCATTTTGTCATTTCTATGTTTGTAGCATTTGTATGTTTTGTATCTTTACTGATCTTTAAAGAGATCTTGAATAAAATCATTTCTTTTATTATTGCTGTTTTAGGATGTGCCACTTTTTCATATGCAATGGCGATTCTGATCAAAAAATGTGGTGAATGGTTTGCCTGGTGGTCAGGGGATCCAAAATATATTTACGGAAATTTCTTATGGATATTTGCTATCGTCTTTATTGTTTATGTGATCGTTCATATTATCCTGATCAAAAAAAATAAAAAAATGGAAACAAATTAAAAAAAGACAGATGTCTTTTTTTATTTGCTGTAAATTCCTCGTTTTTCCTTCATTGCCTGTTCATTGGCTGCAATGATCATTTCTTTATACGGATAATCATATCCATAGTCATAAAACTTCTCACAATAGCCCATTTCCGCAATCTTTTCCTGCAGCAGTTCATCATCAACGAAAACCCATGCCAGCAGTCGATCATAATGATCATACTGCTCACCATCTACGTTTATCTCCAGTTCGATCTTTTCTGCCTGCTGCAGTTGTGCAGTGACAAAGGCACTGGCTTCCTGGCCATAAGGTTCTACCTGGTTCGTACTTTCTGGCGTATCAATATACAGAAATCTGACCTTTACAGATTCTCCATCAATCATGAACCAGGCCGTATCACCATCAACCGCTTTATCGAAATCCACTTCAAAACGTTGACCTTGATCAATATCCTGATGAGAAAAATACAGTAAAGAACTGAATGCTGCCAGCAGGAAAACAAAGATGAAACATCTCTTTTTCCAAAAGTATCTATGATACTTTTTTTGCATTCTTTTTCTTGTCATCTTTAATTCCGACTGCTTTTTTGGCCAGGGCATCAGCCATGTCATTGTAAATATCATTGCTGTGAGCCGGTACTTTAATAAAGGCAATACCAATCTGTTTCTGCAGTCTTAACATTGTATCACGATACTGTTTTGTCAGTTTTTTTCGTGCTTCCCATTTACCGGTCACCCATTTTTCAATTCCTTCATAATCATGATAAATACAGATCTGACCATAATGATTTTCGATTGCATAATGGACCGCTGCCAGAGAACCCAGGATTTCTCCAGAAACATTACGCATTTCTGCCAGATCTGCTCTGTCCCCTTTACCATATAATGTTTTAATAATATTCTGATTTTCCAGCAGGACACAGCCATAGCCATATTCATTTGTCTTGACGTTGAAACTTCCATCAACATAGGCAATGACTCCATTTTGCATATCAGCTACCTCACCAATGTCCCCAAGAAAATTTTCTGCCTCTTCAAGTGTTGAAAAAGATTTATAAACAGCTCCGGGATAACCATGTACCTGTTCCTTACATTCATCCCACGAAGAAAAGATTCCTTCCTTTCTGCCAATTTTTACTGCATAATATTTTGCCATAAATATACCCCTTTCTTTTGATTATAGTAAAACAAAACTTTCTAATAGTAAAGTGATTATTTAATTGTATAATATTGTAGAATATCGTAAAATAGGATTAAAGTAGGTGAATTATTCATGAAAAGATGTTTACTAATCATTAATCCTTCATCAGGAAAACATATTATCCAGAATAAACTGGATAAGATTATTGGTCAGCTTATACTCAAGAAAATCGTCGCTGATTTTGATGTGTTCTACACAAAAAAGAAAAATGATGCCTATTTTAAAGCCAAAACTGCCAACGAAGATCAGTATGATTTTATCATGTGTGTTGGTGGTGACGGAACTTTAAATGAAGTCATCTCCGGAATGATCGACAGTAACAAGCGCATTCCTCTATGTATCTTATCAGCAGGAACCGTCAATGATTTCGCGAATTATCTGAAACTTCCAACTTCTGTCAACGGTATTGTCAAAATGATCCAGAATTTCCAGATCACATCCAGTGATGTAGGAAAAATCAATGATTCTTATTTTATCAATGTTGCCGCAGGAGGAATGTTCAGCGATATTTCCTTTGTCGTTTCCAAAAACGATAAAAAGAAATATGGTCCTTTAGCCTATTATATCAGAGGTTTGCTTGACTTGCCTCAGCAGTTAAGAACAAATCTCCATTTAACAGTCAAGATTGATGATGAAGAGTTCAATACAGATGCCTATATGTTCGCTATTACCAATACGACCAGGGTCGGTGGTTTCAATAATATCATTCCTTATGCCGATATCAATGATGGCAAACTGGATCTGATGATCATTAAAAAATGCAGTATCACAGATCTCATTGCACTATTTAAAGATTATCGTTTTGGAAAACACGAAAAAAGTCCTTTTATCGAATATAAACAAGGAAAACATGTAACTATCAGCTGTCAGAATCAGGATTTGATCGTTGATATTGACGGTGAAAAAGGCTGCTCACTTCCAATCAATGCCTGTATTATCAATCGGGCAGTCAATCTTATCATCCCAAAGAAATAGGAACTTAAAAAGTTCCTATTTTTCCTGATACAGATCTTTTTTAGTGATCCGTTCATACACTTTCATCAAAACATCGTATGGTATACTTTCAATAAAAAGATACATAAGCCGATATTTATAGCTGACTGACAAATAATTTTTGTATTTTCTGATCAGCATATAATCCATCAGAAGCAGTACACCTGTCATCATTATTTTAAGCAGACTGTCATACTGACTAAAAAAGATAAATATCAACTCTCCTGTCAGGATCATATTCATAAAAATGATAACGATCAGACAGAAAAGACTTAAACGGGAATTAAAGTAATCTTTCAATTCCTCTACATATCTTTCATCACGAAGATAAAAGCCAATCGTTTTAAAAAGTGGACTTTCTTTATCTTTGATACTGCTGATATATTCAATAATTTGATGATCACGTTTATCCATATCCATAACCCCTACATTTTATTATATAGATCGAAATAAATATTGTTCCTTCTATCTTCCTTGATATTAAAATCATATCGTTCTTTTTTGATATCTTCCTGACTGATTTCAACATAAATATTTTCTTCTTGACAAGATAACGAATTCATCATCTCTCCATAGCTGTTATAGACAGCACTATGACCAGTATATGAATGCAATGGATCTTGTCCAACTCTGTTGACTCCAATCACATAGCATTGATTTTCAATAGCGCGAGCTTTAAGCAGCGTCAGCCAATGATCATCTCTGACTTCTGGCCAGGAAGCGATAACAATGATCATGCTGCTCTGTTGAGAAGCATACTGAAAAATTTCTGGAAATCTTAGATCATAACAGATAAAAGCTGACACTGGTATCTGCGCTACATAGCATGATGATATGCTGTCACCTTTGGCATAATGATTCTTTTCTTCCTGAAACAGATGCATCTTATCATAACTGAGCAGTATTTCATCACCATCAATGATCATCAGATTATTATAATACTGCCCATTTTTATAGACAGCCTGTCCAAAACAGATTTTCATAAAATATTTTTTTGAAAGCTTTTTCATAAATTGCAACGTTTCCTGATCTTTTTCGCCATATTCTTTAGCATTCATCGTAAAGCCTGTACATGTCATTTCTGGAAAAATAATCAGATCAACCTCATTTTCCTTAGCCTGTCTGACAAATTCTTCCACCGTTACATAATTACTGTGTTTATCTTCAAAAATAATATTGATTTGTGCCAAAGCCACTTTCATCAAAACACCCTCTTTTTTTAAATTATACCCCATTATTCAAAAAATAAAAGATGATCTAATCAGATCATCTTATTTGTCAGCAATCACCGCAAAAGCCTGTTTCAGATCATCGATAATATCATTGGCATCTTCAATACCAACGGAAAAACGAATCAGATCAGTTGCAATACCTGCTTCTTTTAACTGTTCTTCTGACATTTGACGATGTGTGTGGCTCGCTGGATGCAGCAGACATGTTTTTGCATCAGCAACATGAGTCACGATCGATGCCAGTTTCAGACTGTCCATGAATTTTTCAGCTGTGTCACGGTCACCTTTTAAACCGAATGATAAGACTCCACAAGTTCCATTTGGACAGTATTTTTTCGCTAGTTCATGATATGGATCATTTTCCAGATCAGCATATTTGACCCAGGCAACCTGGTCATTGCTTTCCAAATATTTCGCAACAGCCAGGGCATTTTCACAGTGTTTCTTCATCCTTACCGCCAATGATTCTAATCCTAATGACAGATAGAAAGCATTCTGTGGTGCCTGAATTGATCCCAGGTCTCTCATTAGCTGTGATGTTGCTTTGGTAATATAAGCAAGTTTCCCAAATTTTTCCGCATAAACAATACCATGATATGATTCATCAGGTGTTGTCAGTCCTGGGAATTTTTCCTTATGAGCCAGCCAGTCAAAATTTCCACTGTCAACGATAGCTCCACCAACCGCAACACCATGACCATCCATATATTTTGTTGTTGAATGAGTAACGATATCACATCCCCATTCAATTGGACGACAGTTTACTGGTGTAGCAAAGGTATTGTCAATGATCAATGGGACACCATTGCGATGAGCAACTTTAGCGAATTTTTCAATATCAAATACCTGTACAGTAGGATTCGTGATCGTTTCTCCGAAAACACATTTGGTATTGGCTTTGAATGCTTTCTGCAGATCTTCTTCTGAAATATCAGGATCTACAAAAGTGCAGTCAATGCCCATTTTTTTCATTGTTACACCAAATAGATTATATGTTCCTCCATAAATTGCAGAAGAGGCAATAAAATGATCACCAGCTTCACAAATATTAAAAACGGCAAAGAAATTGGCAGCCTGTCCTGAACTTGTCAGCATTCCGGCAACCCCACCTTCCATTGCAGCAATCTTGGCTGCTACAGCATCATTGGTTGGATTCTGCAGACGAGTATAGAAATAGCCAGTATCTTCCAGATCGAACAGTTTTCCCATTTCTTCACTAGTATTATATTTAAAAGTTGTACTTTGATAGATTGGTACTTCTCTTGGTTCTCCTCTTGATGGTTTCCAGCCTTCATGAATAGCAATTGTATCGACTTTTGCCATAATAATTCCTCCTTTTTTGATATAGATACATTATAGCAAAGTCTACGATTTTTAAAAGATAAATGATATATATAATATCAATAACTGGTTATAAAAAAAGCTTTAGTTTTCTTCTAAAGCTTTTTTCGCAAGTGCCAAAGCGCCAACGACACCTGCATTATCACCAAGTCCTGGATAAACGATATAATCTTTGATCTTATCCGTCGTAACTTCGTCTTTTTGAATATAGTTGTTTAAAAATTCCTGCGTGTATTTATGGATCATTGGAAACAGCTGTTTTTGATGCATCACGCCACCACCTAAAATGATCTTTTTAGGTGATAAAGTTAAAATATAATTAGCACAGGCCTGTCCCAGATAATAAGCTTCCAGATCCCAGGCCGGATGATCTTCAGGCAATTCATTTCCCTTGATGCCCCAGCGTCCTTCGATAGCTGGTCCCGCTGCCAGACCTTCCAGACAGGTTCCATGATATGGACAGGTTCCTTTATAATGATCATCTTCTCTAACGATCATCTTCATATGCCCCATTTCAGGGTGCAGAAGTCCATGAACCAGCTGACCACCAATAATAGCACCGCCACCGATTCCTGTTCCAATCGTTAAATATAAAGCACTGTCTAATCCTTTGGCAGCACCAAAAGTTGCTTCCCCTAAAGCTGCACCATTGACATCGGTATCAAAGCCCATTGGGATCGTATATCTTTGTTTGAGTGCTCCCATGATATTATAGTTTGACCATCCTGGTTTCGGTGTTGTGGTGATATATCCGTATGTTGGACTGTTTACATCGGGATCAATTGGGCCAAAACTGCCAACACCTAAAGCTTCAATGTCTTTTCCATCAAAATATTTAAAAACATTGGCCATTGTTTTTTCTGGTGTTTCTGTTGGAAAAGATGCTCGATCGATAACTTGACCATTTTCATCACCAATACATACAACGAATTTTGTTCCGCCTGCTTCGATTGCTCCTAATTTCATTTTTCTATCTCCTTATTTTAAAAAAAAGAATGATCGAATCATTCTTATTTATTATTGACAGCATCATATGCTAATTGGAAAATTTTCATAGCATTGAATTTTTTGAAATCTTCATCACTAATTAAAATAACTGGTTTTGATGGATCCATAGCTTGAATTTTTTCCACTGATCCTTTTAATTGTGGTTCAACCAAAACAACATCTGCTAAATCTAAGGAATATTCAACAGCATGTTCTGATGCTGACCATACAGTTGCATCAACACGATTTCTAGAAGCTGCTTCTTTTAATTTAGTTGAAAACAAAGTCGAAGTAACCCCTGCTAAACAACATAATAAGATTTTCATCTTGATTCCTCCTCATATTTTTACGTTAAATATATTTTAGCACACTTCACCAGGAAGTTAAATCGTTTTTTGATAATGCTTACAATTTTGCTTCAATATCATCAAGAGAAGCATAGCCATATCCCTGCACCGTTTTTTCCTGAATCATAAGAACAATATTCTGTCCCTTTTGATACATATCCGCCAGCATTTTGCCATAAAGATATAGCGTCTGTGGTGAATAAGTAGATAATTCTCCACGCAGATAAGTTTCAAACGATGTATTATTCTTTTGATCATCTTCAGTATAAGTATCACGGGCATTACCAGCCAGTTTAGGATATTGCTGATTAAATTCTTCACGCATTGCCACTTCAATCTGACAAATAGAATCAATGATATCCAGCTGTTCCTTTGTTCTTGTTGGCAGCTGGTCTTTGATCTGGTCATAGTATTCAGGATCGGTTGATTCCATCATATAGGCATACTTTTCCATCAGTGGATTTCTCCCAGTTTCCTGATAGTGTTTCAGATCTTCCAGATAGGCTTCATTGACTTCAGGATAAAATACTGCAAACTGTCCCTGCCTTTGCAGATAAAATGTTTCAAAATCATTCTGACATGATGCTCTACCGCCAATATTTTCTACTTTCTGAAAAAAATCCCATTCTCTTTCAATAATTTCTCTAATCATCATTTAACCCTCCATGATATGTTTGCAGCGGATACCCGGATCTTTAATATGGTTCATCACTTCCTGTGTATGATCTTCTAAAAAATCATGATCCAATGTAGTCAGTCCTTCAGCTTTTAACTGTTCGATGACTCTTTGACAGATATATTCAATGATGCGGATCTTAGGATCATCAAGATTAACAGGATTGCTGTCTCTATGCCATTTATCCTGCTGACAAGGCAGCAAAACAAGCTGTTCCAGACTGTCTTTGATATCATACAGGATCGTACAGTCTTTCAGTCCATAAAAGCTCCATTTATAATAAGGTTTATATTTTCGATTGAAAAGATAAATCAATGATAATGTCTGATCAACAAATTCATACAGTGCCATACTGGCAGCAACAATCTGCCCTCTTTTCATGCATCTGGCATAATTATACTGCCCAGACTGCGCCATTTTTGCAATTGCCCGTACAATCTTTTTGATTCGTACATCTTCTGGATAATAATGAAGATATTCTCTAATGCGAGTAACTTCTCCATAGTGATCTGCAAAGATCATACCATTGGTACAGTTTAATAGCGCATTTTCATCAGCGTAAAGCCACTGTGATAAGGTCTGCGGGATCTGCTGCAGAAACTGTTCAAAAAAGGCATTGATTTCAAAGACACCGACTCTTCCCTGTCCATGAAAAGATGTCATCCGCCTGATTCCGTCAAATTCTTCAGGAAGCTGATCATATGCTTCCTGCAAATCCTTCCCAATTTTTGAATAAACTGGTTCGGGCAGCAGGATACAGAATCCTCCACCAAAATCATGATCTTGAGAAATCTCATCATCATAGCCTAAACAGTCTGATCCAAAGCCAAACATGCCAACAGCCATATATGGTTTTTCATCTTTGAACTTTTCCTCGATCATCTTTTCCCCAAAGGTTTCATAATATCTGCGACACAGCTCAAGGCCTTTACGCTGCTTTGATAAAGCCAGGATCTGATCTCGATTGGCCGTCAAGGTTTCGTAATCTTTATTTCTGCCATAGACTCTTTCTACACCAGCAATCGCTTCTTCATACAAGACCACGGCCTGATCATATTCATTGCGACGATAATGACATTGTGCCAAAGCAGCCAGCGCCGAAAAGTAATGGGAATCTTTTTCCGTGTAGCGATGAAACAGATCAATTCCTCTTTCCACGAGTTTCTTGGCCTTATCGATCTGATTTACCGCCAGATACATTTGTGCCAGATTGACACAGCTGACAGCTTCTTCCGCTCTGTTTTTGTTGGCAGCAACAATAGCTAATGCCTTTTCACCTAAAGCAATCGCTTTGTTATATTCCTTAAGCTGAAGATAAAGCAGACTGTAATTATTGTAGAAAGCACTACGTCTGATATCATTTTCCGGCAGCTGTTCATAGATTTTATCAGTTAGCTGATAAAGCTTTAAGGCCGATTCAGTTTTATCAAACGCTCGATACATCGTCGCAATATTCAGATAAGAGGTTGCTCCAGCGATACTGTTTTCCAGATTTCTGGCATAAAGCAGATGAATCAGCTGATCAGCAATCTTTTTCCCTTCCGCTTTTTTCGATGTAACACGATAATAACCTATCAATTCATTTAAAATAAATAATAAAATCTCATCATTTTGGTCTTGCATGGCCTGCATTGCAATTTTCATCATATATTCATAAGCCTGATCAAGACTTTCTTTATATAACTGATCTAATGTTTTTTGAATGTCTGTAATATTCATCATTCTTACCTAAAGTAAAATAGACATTTTAATCATGTCTATTTAACGCATCTTTCATTCCTTTTAATACGACATCTCTGGCTTTGATCGCATCTTCTTTGCTTAATGCCTCAATTCCTTTTAAAGGATATTCCATTCCTAAATTTTTATATTTAGGAATTCCCATTGTATGATAAGGTAAAACATCTAAAGCTTTGAGATGTTTCAGCTGCGCCAGAAATTCTCCTAACTGATATAAATATTTATCATTTTGCGTAATCGTTGGCACCACAACATGTCTGATCCAGATATCGATCCCTTTTTTATCGATATATTTCGCAAACGCCAGAATTCTATCATTTGGCTGCTGCGTCAGTTTGATATGTTCTTCAGGATCAATGTGCTTGATATCCAGCATGACCAGATCGGTCACAGCCAGCATACGATCAACCTTTTTCAATGTTTCTTCATTTTCACTAAACATAATTCCGGAAGTATCCAAACATGTATGGATTCCTTCTTTTTTGCATCTTTCGAACAGTTCAATCAGAAAATCCATTTGCATCATTGGTTCGCCACCAGTACATGTGATCCCACCGTTTTTATAAAATTCTTTTTTACTGTTGTACATGTCAAGAATTTCATCAACTGACATCATTTCTCCAACATTGGGCTGCCATGTGTCAGGATTATGACAGTATGCACAGCGCATCGGACATCCCTGAAAAAAAACGACAAATCGTATCCCTGGTCCATCAACAGTTCCACAGCTTTCTGTTGAATGAATATAACCTTTCATAATATCACCATCTTTCTTTTTTTATTTTATCATAAAGTCCACAAAATATCATTGTCTATGACTACAAAAATAAATTGAAGTCATTTATAATAGTGATAGTTTGAATGAAAGGAGGATAATCATTGTGAATGACAAAATGAATGATCGCTTTAAGGATTTACAAGGTGGTCTTTTTTCTAAAGTCACCAAAGCAGATGTAGGTGAAAATTCTGGTCGTCTAATGGCACAGGGATACACTTTCATGTCATGGGCTGATCCATTTTTCCCAGATCCTGCTTTACCCAAATCAATCAAAAAAGTTCTCATTGATGAAATCAACAAAGGACTGATCAGTCATTATACGATGCCAATAGGTAACTTACAGCTAAGAACGCTGATTGCTCAGCGCCTGAAAAAAATGTATGATGTTGATCTTGATCCGACACGAAATATTCTGATAACTCCAGGTTCTGATTCTGGATTACTTTATGCCATGATGCCATTTTTAACAGAGGGTGATGAAGTTCTCATTCCTGATCCCAGTTATCCATCTAATTTTTTAAACGCTAAACTATGTGGTGCTAAAGCCGTTCATGTTCCTTTATATCCAGAAAACGGCTATCAGCCTGATATCAGTGAATTCGAAAAGAGGTTAACCAAGAATACAAAAATGGTCGTCCTGACACATCCTAACAACCCTACTGGAACCATCTTCAATCGTCGTTCATTGACCGCTCTTAGTCGTTTTATCATTGAAAATGATCTGATCCTTGTCTGTGATCAGGCTTTTGAAGATCATATTTATGACCAGAATGAAATGATCGCTCCAATGTCTTTACCAGGCATGTTTGAAAGAACGGTGACTGTATTTTCTATTTCAAAAGGATTAGGATTATCGGGTTTTAGAGTTGGCTATATCGTATCGAATGATCGTTTTATGGACGTTTTTTATGGTGGTGCAGTCAATGTTATTGGAGCAACCAATACACTCGCACAAATTGCTGCGATAACCGCTTTAAAAGATGAAACTATTATGGAAAACTATCATCAGATTCTCCTGGAAAGAAGAAATGACGCATATGAGATATTGAGTTCGATTCCTCATGTCACTGCCATCAAACCACAAAGTGGTATTCTTTCTTGGATCGATGTATCAAAACTAGGAACAAGCGCCGAGGTCGCTGCCTACCTTCTTGAACATGCACATGTTTCAGTTAATGAAGGCACACCTTATGGTTATCAGGGAGAAGGTTATCTGCGTATTGTTCATGCCTGCTTCGCTGATAGAGAACAGGCCCGAAAAGCGTTATTAAAAATTAAAGAATGTCTAATTCAGTTAGGAAAAGAAAAGGTCGCATGATGCGACCTTTATTCTACCCACGATTTAATAATGGCTCTTGCCGAACGATTCATCTCATTTCTAAATTCTGCAAAGAATTTTCTTTTTGCAAAAGCTTCTATATATTTTGCCAGCTCTTCATCAGATTTTCCACTTTGTTTTTTAAACATTACTTTTGTTTCTTCAATTGTTTTATGATGATAAGCATTGACATGGACCATATCTTCTAATGTAAATCTTTTCTGTTTGATTCGATCTTTCTGTTGTTGTGTCGGTTTACCAAAAACCAGCATGATATAAGGAACTGCGTATTTTGGCAAATTCAGCAATTCTTTATTTAATTCAAAATTTTCTAAAATATCCCCTATATAACAGCTTCCTATTCCTAAAGATTCAGCAGCAACAACAGCATTTTGAGCAGCAATAATACAATCCTGTCCTGCCAAAATCAAATCAGATTCTTCTAATTTAGGAACCCCTATCGTATATTCATTAAACATATCAAACCATTTTTGATAATCTGCACAAAAAACCAATACCATTGGTGCTCTAGCAATAAATGGCTGATGATCACACCTTTGTGCCAATATGTCTTTAATTTTCTGATCCTGAATATCAATTATTGAATATAATGCCATGTTTCCAGCCGTTGGTGCCTGCAGCGCTGCATTCATGATTATCTTTTTTTCTTCTTCGGTGATATTTTCATCAGTAAATACTCTAACTGATTTTCTATCATATAATTCTTTGATTGTCTGATTCATTCATTGATTCCCCCTTTTCAACAAAAATAATTATAACATTATTATCCTGAATTCATAGTTAAAATGTATGGAAAGTTGTATAATAAAAAAGAAAGTGAGGTTAATATGGAAATTAAAGAAAGATTTTTAAAATATGTCAGTTTTGATACACAGTCTGACGAACATTCAACAACAACACCTTCAACTTTAAAACAGTTAGAACTGGGAAAATATTTAACTGCTGAATTAAAAAGCCTTGGTGTTGAAAATGCCGAATTAGATGAATATGGCATCGTCTATGGGACGATTCCATCCAATAATGATCATCAGGGAAAAGTCATTGGTTTTATTGCTCATATGGATACATCTCCTGATGCCAGTGGAAAAGATATTCATCCTCAATTCGTTAATGATTATGATGGTTCGATCATTACTTTAAATAAAGAAAAAGAAATGTATTTAGATCCCGAAGAATATCCAATTCTTTCTCAATTGGTTCATCATGATCTGATAACAACTGATGGAACCACTTTGCTGGGGGCTGATGATAAAGCTGGTGTAGCCATTATCATGCAAATGGTTCAGTATCTTTATGATCATCCGGAATTTAAACATAATGATATTCAGATTGCTTTTACACCTGATGAAGAAGTTGGCCGCGGTACAGATAATTTTGATGTTAAAAAATTCAACGCTGACTATGCCTATACTGTTGATGGTGGAGACATCGGTGATGTTGAATACGAAAATTTCAATGCTTTTAGTGCAACAGTTACTATTCATGGAAAAAGTATTCATCCTGGCAGTGCCAAAAATAAGATGATCAATTCAGTTCATGTATCACAGGAATTTGATTCACTGTTACCTGCCCATGCCCGTCCTGAATCTACTGAAGGTTATGAAGGATTCAATCATCTCCATTCCATTAATGGAAACTGTGAAAAAACAGTCATGGAATATATCATTCGAAATCATGATTTAACACTGGCCAAAAAACAATGTCAGGATTTTAAGGATATCGCTGAATTCTTAAATAAAAAATATGAATATCAGATTGTTGATGTAGAAATTGAAGAAAGCTATCTTAATATGAAAGAAGCACTGAAAGATCATATGTATATCGTTGATCATGCCAAAGAGGCAATCAGAGCTGGTGGAATTGAAGCGACGTCAACTGCGATTCGTGGTGGTACTGACGGTGTACGCCTGACATTCTTAGGATTGCCTTGTCCAAATATTGGAACTGGTGGCTTTAATTATCATGGACCATTTGAATTTGTATCAGTGACCATGATGCAAAAACAGGTTGAAATGATATTAAGATTACTGGAAAATAATGTGAAATAATCTTTTATGCTTTGTTTGATGATCATTTCGCGATAAATATTTTTAATAAAAACTCCTGCTATAAAAACAGGAGTTTCTTTTTATTTAATGAAATAAATTTCAGAACGACCTGGATACAGGAAAGTAACTCCCTGATCAGTAAATGAAACAGTCTCTTCTGAATAGAATGTATATGTTATTCCTTGATACTCATATTTGGTATTTAATTCTAAAGCATAAACTGTATCAAGTGACATGCATATATCACCTTTATACGGTATGCTGTTTTGATTATTCCATAATCCAATTGTTGGTCCTGGTCCGTGTCCATAAATATTACATGGATGCGAATACAGACATGCTTGAATGCCTTCATTAGCAGCCTGCTTTAATGAATCCATCAAAACATCATTTCCACTCTTTCCTTCAGCCATACAGTGACAAACGATATCCTGGAATCTGTCATTGACTTTAAAACCGTCTTTCATCCATTGAGGAACATCAGTATCTTCATCTTTTGCTACATAAGCTAATCTTTGTGTATCTGAACATAGATTTAAATATTTTATACCAAAATCACAATGTAAAAGATCTCCTTTTTCAATCACGCCTGTATCTCGTTCAATTGATGAGCCTTCTTTCCATTTATCAACAGTTGGTGAAAACCAATATTCCAAGCCCATTTGTGTAACTTTATCCATCATAAAATATTCAAGATCAAATGTTGTTGTTTTTCCTGGAACAATCTGTTTTAGACTAAAAGCTTCTTCAATGACAGAAAAAGCAATCTCCATTAATTCTGGATATAAAGATAATTCCGTCTTGGTTCTGATTTCCATAATCTTAACTGGTATCATTTCGTCAACAGTCAGACGTTCTACGAATTCCTGATTTAATCCTTTTTTGAGTGTCTGATATAAGCCATAACTTAAACCATCAGCATAAGTATCATTTTCAGAAATATTTATTGCGATTTTACGTGGCTTATATTCTGTTAAAAAACGATTTAAAGCTTCCATCTGTTCTTCTTGACCAAAACGCCAATACTGTGGATAAAATCTGTTAAGATCTTCATCAGGTAAACTTAAAGAAAAACGTTTAACCTCTTTTTCATCTTTGACAAATATCAACATCGTTATTCTTCGTGCTGTTAAATAACTGCCTGGTGTCAAAATATCAAAAACAAGATCTTCATGATATTCTTTACTGGCAACCAGCCAGGCATCAGCAGTACTGTTCATCAGTACTTTGGGAACGATGTCATCTAATCTTTCCTGCAGGCAGATATCTTTAATCTCATATTGTTCTTTGATTGATCTGATTTTCACAATTATACCTTCCTTTCCAACAGTGTAATAAAAAAGCGAGATAAACTCGCTTTCTTCTATTCAGCAAATTTTGCTCTAGTTAAATCATAGTGACCTTCTGGTGAAGAAGTAATACCTTCTAAATCACTAGCTTTTAAGAATGGATCAGTATATCCGAATAATGGGATAACATAATGCATATCCTGTACTAAATATTTTTCAGCTTCCGCTAATTTAGCATAACGAGCTTCACCATCTAATGTTTCAGCTTCATCAATTAAAGCTTCATATTTAGCATCATCAACTGTATTACCAGCAGTATTTGCTCCATAGTACATTGATAAGTAAGCCATAGGATCTAAGAAGTCAGCAGTCATAGCATGACGAGCTAATTCAAAGTTACCTTTATCACGGTTATCAAAGAAAGTCTGTAATTCAGCCTGATCAGCTTTTAAGTTGATATATGCTTTCTTTAATGAATCCTGTAAAGCCTGAGCAACGTCTTTATGCATTGGTGTATCATTATAGCTGTAAGTTAATTCAAGCATATTATCTTCGCTATAACCTTTAGATTTCATGATTTCCTGAGCTTTCGCTAAATCATAACCACCAGCATAGTTATTTCCATTTTCAGTAGTAAAATCACCATTTGCTCCTGGAATACCAACTGGTACTAAGTTATTTAATTCATATGCATATTCACCTTTTCCAGATACTTTTAATACAGCTTCACGGTCAATTGCATATGAGATTGCAGCTCTAATATCTGCATCTTTTAATGCATCACTATAATCATCACCTTCAACGTTTTCATCTCCAGCATTGATCAGTACATAATAGTTACAAACGAATGGTTCAATTGCATATAAGCAATCTTTTAATTCATCATCAGCATTGACTGTTTCCAAGTTAATTGAAGAAGCCCAATCAATTTCTCCTGATTGGAAAGCACTTGTCTGTGAACTTGCATCAGCCATAACTTTGAAAGAAATTGTTTCAAAAGTAACTTCATCTGCAGCATGATATTCTTCATTCTTTGTTAAAATAACTTCATCTTTAGAGTCGATTTTTGTTGCTCTGAAAGCACCGTTTGTAGGGCAGTCTTCTCTATTAGCCCATGTACTTTCTAATGGATTTCCACCATCTTTTTCAACAACATCCTGACGTACAGGATAGAATACTGTATTTGTTAATAATGATGCAAAGTAAGCACATTTTTGATTTAAAGTAATTTGGATTGTGTAATCATCAGTAGCAACAGCACCAAATTCACCTAAAGCATCAATATTTTTCAATTTTTCACCAGTACCACCGTTAACGATTTTATTGATGAACTGTGAATAATAAGCATCTGCTGTACCCATAGCAGCAGCACGTTTCCATGCATAAATATAATCATTAGCTGTTAAAGGTTCACCATCACTCCATTTATACCCTTCATTTAATTTGATTGTATAAGTTAATCCATCTTCACTGACTTCAGGAGCGTCAGTAGCCACATTAGGAATGGCATTACCATCTTTGTCTAACTTATATAATCCTTCATACATTTGTGCCAGTACGTTTGCAGTTACTGAATCATCAACGATTGCTGGGTCCATGATTTCGATATCCCCACCTTGTGCTGCACGAAGAGTTGTTGTATCTCTTTCGCTTCCACCACAAGCAGTAAGAGCAAATAACATACTTAAGCTTAATAAAGAACTTAGTAATTTTTTCATTTTCCTTCCCCTTTCTGTTCTTCATTTTCATATAGGAAACACGCCACCATACGATCTTTAACCTTCTTTAATTCTGGTTTGCTTAGTGCACATCGTTCTGTTGCTTTTGGACAACGTGTTCTAAAGACACAACCTGAAGGTGGATCAATAGGACTTGGTAATTCTCCCTGTAAGATAATTCTTTCCTTACTTTTTGCAACATCTGGATCTGGAATTGGTACAGATGACAACAATGCTTCAGTGTAAGGATGTAATGGATTATGATACAGGTCATCACTGTTTCCTACTTCTACTAAATTTCCTAAATACATAACACCGATACGATCAGAAATATGTTTGACCATGCTCAAATCGTGGGCTATGAATAAATAGGAAATTCCCATTTCTGCTTGAATTTTTTCAAGCAAATTTATAACCTGTGCTTGAATGGAAACATCCAGCGCAGAAATTGGCTCATCACAAACAATCAGTTTTGGATTTAAAGCAAGCGTTCTAGCAATACCAATCCTTTGTCTTTGCCCTCCCGAGAATTCATGCGGATATCTTCGAATATGATCAGGTTTTAACCCAACCAGTTCCAGCAATTCTCTGACTCTCGCTTCTTTTTCCTCATTTGTTTTATAAACCTTATGAATATCCATTGGTTCTTTAATAATTTCACCAACGGTCATACGTGGATTTAAGCTCGCATATGGATCCTGGAAAATCATTTGAACGTTCTGTTTAAACTGTTTCAGTTCATTACCTTTAATTTTAGTAATATCTTTACCAGAAACATATATTTTTCCAGAAGTTGGTTCATAAATCTTGACAATAGCACGTCCTGTTGTTGATTTTCCACAACCAGATTCACCAACCAATCCGAAAGTTTCGCCAGGATAGATTTCTAATGAAATACCATCAACAGCTTTAACAACATCTTTTTTACGTCCAAGACCACCACCGATATTAAAATATACCTTGAGGTCCTCTAACTTTAAAATTGGATCTGCCATTACTCACCATTCCCTTCTTTTGCAAGTGGGTGCATCAGCCAGCACATGCATGAATGTGTTTCAGAAAATTCTGTCTTATCTGGCATTTCCATCTTACATACTTTCATAGCTTTTTCACATCTATCGACAAATGGACACCAGTTTCCAATATTCAATAAATCTGGTGGTGACCCAGGAATAGGATGAAGCTCTTTTCTTTCTCTATCTTCAGGATTAGCAATGCATGACAGTAATCCTTTTGTATATGGGTGTTTAGGCTCATAGAAAATTTCTCTGGCGGTTCCCGTTTCAACAATCTTACCACCATACATAATAGCAATCCTGTCACAGATGCTTGCTACAACACCTAAATCATGTGTTATCATAATTATACTTGAATCAATTTCGTTTTTCAAGTGAGCTATCAGATCCAGAACCTGTGCCTGAATTGTCACATCAAGTGCTGTCGTTGGTTCATCAGCAATGATAACCTTTGGGTTACATGCCAATGCCATTGCGATGATAATTCTTTGTCTCATTCCTCCTGAAAACTGAAAAGGATATTGTTTAATACGCTGTTCTGGTGAAGGAATCCCAACTCTTCTCATCAGTTCGATAGCTCTTTGCACTGCTTCTTTTTTAGAGATTTTATTGTGATTTAAAATCGGTTCGATCAACTGTGTTTCAATTTTTAAAACCGGATTCAAAAATGTCATTGGATCCTGGAAAATCATGGCCATTTCATTTCCACGGATATCAGACATAATTTTATCATATTCTTTTTTGGTATAGTTTTTAGGAGAGATATCTCTACCATCAATCGTAATTTCCCCTTCAGAAACACGACCATTAGATGCCAATAATCCCATAACTGAATACATTGTCTGTGATTTTCCAGACCCTGATTCACCTACAATACCAAGAATTTCCCCTTTTTCAACATGAAGTGTGACATCTCTGACAGCCTGTACGATTCCATCATCAGTCACAAATTCAGTTGATAAGTTTTTTATATCTAACATTGCCATACCTAACACCTACTTTTTCTTAGGATCAAGAGCATCTCCCAATCCATCTCCAATAAAATTCAACGCTAACATCGTTAAACAAATTGCTAATACTGGCCATACAACTTGTAACGGATAAGCCATCATGATCTGTCGTGCATCATTAGCCAGTGTTCCCCAGCTGGCCTGAGGAACTGGTACCCCAATTCCTAAGAACCCTAAGAAAGCTTCGTTAAAGATTGCGCTAGGTACAAGCATTGTTACAGAAACGATGATTGGACCCATACTATTGATAATCAGATGCTTAAATAAAATTCTCGCTTTACTTGCTCCTAAGACAAAGGCAGCAAGTGAAAATTCCTGTTCTTTCAATGTCATAACCTGAGCTCTGACCTGCCTTGCCATTCCCATCCAAGACGAGATAGAAATACCCAACAAGATAGAGAACATACTTGGTTCAAAAACAACTACGATCAAAATAATATACAGCATATCTGGTATTGAATACATCATGTCAACAAAACGCATCATGACCATATCTACTTTCCCACCAGCATATCCTGAAATCGCACCGTATACTGTTCCAATGATCAGTGCAATAAAAGCAGCCAATGCCCCGACACTTAAAGATATACGTCCACCATACATAACACGTACAAGGATATCTCTACCAAACTTGTCTGTCCCCAATAAATGCTGCAGCGTCATGCCTGAATTGACATTTGTCATATCCTGTCCATCGTAAGTGTATGGTGATATTATTGGTATAAAAATACAGCAAATAACCATGAAAATGATAAAACATAAACCTGCCAGTGCCAATTTGTTTTTCTTAAAACGAATCCAGGCATCCTGAAAATATGTTTTGCTTTCATATGTGATCTTTTCTGCATTTTTTTCACTTTCATCCAGCTTTTCAAACAAATCAGGAGTTAGCTGTAATTCATCATTTCTTTTATCCATAATATGTCCTCCTATTTTAATTTGATTCTAGGATCAATTGCCGCTGAAATGATATCAGTAATCAAGTTGAAGGTAATAATCAGAATTCCCAAGAAAATCGTTACCCCCATAATAACAGGATAATCACGATTCATAATACTTGATGTAAATGTTGATCCAATCCCTGGAATTGAGTATATTGTTTCGACTACAAAACTTCCTGTTAGCAGGAACGCAAACATTGGTCCTGCATATGTAACGACCGGCAACATTGCGTTTTTAATCGCATGTTTGATAACTACTTTTTTATAAGGTGTTCCTTTAGAACGTGCCAGTGTGATATAATCCTGTTTCATGACTTCAACCATACTGCTTCGCGTCAAACGAGAAATCATTGAAATCGGATAAAGTGATAACGATATCACTGGCATAACATAGTTTGCTGGTGTTCTTAAACCAACAAATGGTAATACATGGAGCATAACCCCAAATACCAGTATTAGTAACATTGCAATCAAAAAGGAAGGAACACTGACTCCAATGGTTGCAAAAAACATACAAAGATTACTTACCCATTTTTTCTCGGACAACGCCGCTGCTGTTCCTAATGAAATCCCACCAACGATTGCTACAACAAAGGCAATTGCACCTACTTTAGCAGTAACAGGAAATCCATTTCCAACATAGTATCCGACAGTACGCCCGGTTGATACCATACTTTCTCCTAAATCTCCATGAAGTAATCCGTCCATGTAAATCAAATACTGTTCTGTAACAGGTTTATCCAAATTATATTTTTTTCTTGCAGCTTCATATGCTTCAGCTGTTTTGTACTTTTCACCACTGATAGGAGATCCAGGAATTGCTTTCATCAAAAAGAAAGTAACACTAGACAAAATAAACAATGTTATTGCCCCAATGATGATACGTTTCAATATATATTTGAACATATTTATACTCACCCTTTCTACTGTTTTTATCCCTATATACTTCAAAAGTATAACAAAATATTATCATAAATAAAAGCTTTTTATCCTTTTTTTTGTGAATATAGCATAAAATATTTGTATACATTTGTGAAATGTGGCCAAAATAGAGTAATTTTATCACAAAAGGCTAATATTTAAATAATTTCATTGACTTTGTTTTAGTCAATGATCATTCATCGGTCATAGTTAGTGGTTTTTCATTTTCGGGTATAGCTCTAACTTCATCGCCAGCACACACACGTGCTTTTTTCGCCTGTCAGTCCGTATCGTTTACATACTACTCTTTCAAAGGGTCTCTTGGGTCGAACAGTGTCAGCTGGTCTCCTTTTTTCAATCAACTACTAACTGATTTACTATATATTCCTTTATGGATTTTGTTTTTTTCCTCTGTATCCACATAATATCCTCTGCACCAGAATGATCTGCTTCTGTACTGATATTTGAGATTGCCTCATTTCTGGTAGATGATTACGCTGCTTTTCCCCTTAAGAAATCCCATGAAATTTGATACGCTTATCTTTGGCGGTATTTCCACCAGCATATGGATATGGTGTAGAATAGCACTTTATTTGATAATATTTCCTCAAAGTTTAGTCATAATAAATGAAAAAGGCATGACAAGAAATATGATTCTATTTAAGTCATATTCATTGACAT
>CASETM010000087.1 GCA_949290865.1 uncultured Bacillota bacterium | reverse complement strand
TTCCTTCATCCTCAACATTACTGTTGACGACTTGTGGGTCACTACACTTGGCGGTAACTACCTGTGGTTGGTTTATCTCCAACTGAATTAGTGCCATGCCCGGCACACTAGAAAAGGTACCAATTCAAAATTGAATCAGTACCTTAACTTAATCCCTAAAATTACATGTCATCCTCTAACTTAATGACATTGGGTTACCCCTGTTTATTTTTTACCAGAGCATTTTTATAACTTCTGCCTACTGGTAAAACTGTTTTATTTTTTAAGATAATCTCATGACTTTTGATCATCTCAATATATTTTCTATTAACGATATATGATTTATGAATCTGGATAAAATCACGGGAATCAATTTCCTGAAGCATTTGTGCCAGCGTTTTTCTTTCAGACACTTCTCCGTTAAGCGAATGAATAATGACCTGATGACGCAGTGATTCAATATAGTAGATATGTGATAATCTGATTTTTGATATCATGCCATATCTTTGATTGATATAATATCTAAAATTCTTACTGATCTGCTTCTGTATCAGTTCTTGATACTTACTGATCTGCAGTGGTAAGTCATCAGCAAGCAGATAAAGATGCGTCGTCATGGTTAGACAGGTACTGACAATATCAAAATCCTTAGGTCCGATAATATAAACAAGCGTATTGTCCATTCTTTTCAGCCGTTTTAAAATGACGAGATCTTGAGCTTTTTCTATTTCAACAAAATAAATATCCTGAACATTCTGATGACGATAATTGGATAAAGTATACTCGATATCAAGATCGACAAAAAGCTGAGCAACCAGAGCCTGGATCTGCTGATAATGTTTTGAAATCAAAGCAACTCTAATCATGATTCTTCTCCTTTTCCAGAGAAGCCAGATAGCTCTGAATATCACAGCCATTTCTATATGCTGATAGTATTTTATTCTGATCGACTAATCGTATTCCTTTTTTCTGCAGAAATGCAATTGCCGCAAAAAAAGCCTGACGGTCATTGCTGATCATATTTTCAAATACATACTGTGAGCCATCTTTCATATAAAATTTAATGACCGTCTTATATCCAGAACCGCCAATCTGATAACGATAATAAATCACTGTCATAAAATCAATTTGATCTAAAATAAGAACAATCTGAAAAGGAACATACTTTTTTTTAAAAAGACGTGAATAATATAGAAAACTTTTCTCAAAAGCATTGTCAAAAACGATCATGCGAAAATCGTGATCACTAACTTCCCATAAAGAATCCATATAAGTTAATCCCGGTACAACAAAAAAAGCAAAAACCATCAGCAAAACTACCAGCAATAACAAAGCAATAAAATAAACAGCCGGTTCTAATAAAAACAGAAGTATACTATACGGCAATAAAAGAAGCAGCAGATAAACACCTATCCAAAGATAATACCGCCTTAGTCTTTTCTGACTTGTTTTCCCTACTTGAATCTTCATTGATTTTTCACCTGTTTCTATTCAACTATAACAGTATGATTGCTTTTGCTGCATCTTCAGGGGATTTGTGACTGACATCGATCTTGACCGTATTCAGCTGCTGATACATCGTCACTCTGGCGACACTTCTGTCAATGACATCCTGCTGTCTTTTTCCCTGGTCGACATCTCGCTGCAGCCTTTGTCTAAGTGCCGTTTCACTGCAGACCAGCGAAATACTGATCAGTTCAACTTCATCTAGATCCAGACGACAACAGATTTCATCTATGATAGACTGCTCATGCATGACCCAGCAGAAAATGATGTGCTGGTAAGCTGAACAGTGAATAAAACTATTGAGCATATATACAATATTGTCCATCACCATTTTTTTTGTTTCTGACGTCACTTTAAAGGGATGACTGTCCCAGCACCAGTCACCATCCAAAAAAACACTGTCAGCCAGATTCTTTTTAAGTATCTGCGATGTCGTTGTTTTGCCAACTCCCATCGTTCCACCTATCAAATATAATTTTTTCATATTACCTCACAAATAAACTCATTGCAATCAAAAAAGGAACCAGCAGGTAAAGATAAGTAAAAATAGTTCCATATGACATTGCATTTATTTTCTTGTGTTTTTCTTTCATCTTGCCTCTGTAGTCAGTCTGTAAATTCGCTTCATTTCTGTCTGTATCAAAAACAATCCCTGTATTTAACAGCACAATGATCACCAGTCCTAAAGATACAATGCCAAGAAATAAAAAATTTTCCAGCCACTGACTATGACGAAATAAAAATGAACCACCTATAACAACAGCTGTATAAATGATTAATCCTTTTACTTTTTTCATGATCTTTTCCTCTTCTTTTTTGTTATTATACATCAAACCAATAAAAAAACATATCTCCATAAAGAAATATGTTTTTCATTTTTATTCAAAACGACTGTCAACAGTAAAAATATTATGGCCATGAAGATAATCTTTGACCAGCATTTTCCGTTTTCCTTCCAACTGAAATTCAGTAATAATATAAACGCCATCGGCAACTTTGACACCAATTGCATCCTTGAAGATCTTCACGATCGTTCCCGGTGCCTGATGAGCATGATGGGTTCTGGCATTTTCGCAGTCATGAACAAATCCACCAAAGATCTTTACCGTTTTCCCCTGATATGTTGTATATGCCCCAGGCCATGGATTCAATCCTCTGATCTGATTATGTACATCTTTGGCCGGTCTGTCAAAATTGATTTTTTCCTGTTCTCTAGTAATGACGGGAGCATATGTAACCTGTGTTTCATCCTGTTCTATTGACGCATTGGTTCCATTGATAATATCAGGTAAAGCTTCGATCAGTGCCTGCGCTCCAATAACCGATAAACGGTCATACAGTTCTCCAACCGTTTCATTTTCTCCAATGGCTGTTTCTTTCTGATAGATTATATGACCGGCATCCATTTTTTTCACCATATACATGATCGTTACTCCCGTTTTTTCTTCACCATTCATTATGGCATAATGAACTGGCGCTCCACCTCGGTATTTTGGCAGGAGCGAAGCATGAACATTAATACATCCTAAACGTGGTAAATCCAGAATAGCCTGAGGAATCATCTGCCCATAGGCAGCAGTAATGATCAAATCAGGTTGAACATCAATGATTGGCTGGTAATCATCTCTGATCTTCTGCGGCTGAAAGACTGGAATCTGATGTTTTAAGGCTACTTCTTTGACCTCTGGCATCTTGATCTGTTTTTTTCTGCCAACCATTCTATCTGGCTGAGAAACAACCATAGCAATGTCATATCCTTCAGCAATCAGTTTTTCTAAAACAGCCTGTGAAAATGTTGCTGTTCCCATAAATACAATTTTTAAGTTCTTCATTTCATCACATCCTTTATAAAAGTTTACTAATAAAATTAGAAATAATCAACATGATTATCTTAATAAAATTTATACACCAATCACTCACCGTTTTCAAACATTTTGATATTTCATTATCTTCCTGATGATCATAAATTCCCTGATGATAATCAACGACCTTTTCGTTTTCCACATCTTCTTCAAATGTTGTCAGATTCTGTTCAAACAGCTGTTTTTCAATATAATGATCGTTAACGATACCATTAACAAAAAACAACAGTAAACCGACCAGACATAAATCAATTAAAAGATCTTTCATTGTAAATAGTCCCTTATCACCAAAGATACAATGTCTATGGTATTCTGTACTTCTTCTTTGGTATTGCTCTGTCCACCAAATTCAATCAGAATCGTATTATCATAATCCCCCTGATTATAATGACTGCTCTTAACCATGATCCCTCTGGTGATTCCTTCCACATATTCATTTGCTTTTGCTGAAAGTGTTTGACATAAGCTGTTGACACTTTCGTATTTGCCACTGCTTTTTCCAACAACAAACATGATTTTTGCATACGCTTTATTATTCACATTTACAGTTGAATAGTTTTTATCAATGCTGTCACGATGAAAATCAATGATCAGATCATAATTTCCATTCTGCTCCACTGCCTGCTGTAAATACATTTTAGATACTGTATATGATTTATTATAGGCAATCTGATGGACACTTTTATAGTTTTCAAAATCATTTTCTTCTACATCACAGTAATAGCCTAATTCATTAAGACACTCTTTTAAATATGCCGCTCCCTGTCTAACGTCAAAACCATCATATTCTTCACTTTGATGAGTATTATAGATATGCACGCGTTTATTAGACACCACGGCATTGGTCTGTACTGCCGTTTCCGCTGCCGGGGCATTTTCTATTGCCTTATAGACTTTGGCACTTTGTATGCTGTATTGAGGCAAATAAAATATCAGCAGCATGATGATGATTATTTTGACAATAATCTGAATCGATATTTTTAAACTCATCTTATCACCTTATTAAAAGGTATGATAAGATTGATTATTTATACCTGAGATTATTAAGACTTTGTGAAATAATAGCACTCAGCATTTCAACATGCTCGTCAATCTGTTTGTCTGACATGACATAATTGCGATCAACAGGATCCAATACTTCAAACAGCAAAGACTGCAGCTCTTCTTCATTTAAAGATCCAATATATCCTAACAGTGACTGTTCCTGTTCTTTAGATAAGGATCCCTGATACTGTCTCTTTCCAACCTTCAGTCTGCTGGCTGGATTTAATGAATCACCAAAATAATCTTTGATCAGCTGCAGAGTATCTTTCATCAAAGAAGAAGCATAAATCACCGTTGGAACACCAATAGCAATCACTTTGCATCCCAGGATGTCTTCATTGATTGCTTTGCGATGATTACCAATACCGCTGCCAGGATGAATCCCGGTATCATTAAGCTGAATGACATGACCCAGTTTCTGATAATCATTGGCACATAATGCATCAATCGCAATAACGATATCAATATCATATTCATCAACAATGGCTTTAATGATATCTACTGTTTCCATTCCCGTTTGATACATCACTCCCGGAACAATAGCCATAATATCAAAATAACTGTTTTCCAGCTTAATACTGTCATCAAGATAATGAGTAATGCGAATATCTCTTAAACTGCGGGGACCAATGGCATCACTGGTCAGATAACTGTTGCCTAAGCCCACGACCAGAATCGTAGGATAATCAATATCATGTATCAGCAGTTCTATTTTTTCTTTCAGTTTATCAATGATACAGGGATTGTGATAGTTTTCGAAAAAAAACTCATAATAATTTCCCTGATGGATCCGATGATGGCTCTTGAAAATCTGATAATGTTCAATAGTCAGATCATCGTAATGTTCCAAATGTTTCTGATAGTGATTTCCTTCCTGCAGGACATCAACTGTTTCATTGGCTAGATCACTATGCATATTTTTCTCATCCATAATATCACCATTATAAGCATTCCCATATTTTCATAAATTAATCTCAGATAAAAAAAAAGTGAATATATACGATGTTCTTGAAAAAAATATTGCAATTATGTGGATTTTTATATATAATATAAAAGCAAATTGTAAAGTGAGGTGAAAGATCATGGCAAATATGAAACAACAAATTAAACGTTATAAAAACGATAACAAAAAAAGAGCGAAAAATGCTTCATACAAATCAGCATTAAGAACTGCAATCAAACATGTTTTAGCTGAAGTTGAAGCTGGAAATAAGGAAGCTGCAGTTGCAGCATATAATACAGCTGCTAGTAAGCTAGATGCTTCTGTATGCAAAGGAATTCATCACAAAAACTATGCTAACAGACAAAAATCTAGATTAGCTAAATTAGTGAACTCTATCTAGTTGATGGAGTTTTTTTGTTTAAGGAGAAAAATGTATGGAAAGAACAGAAATTGAAGAAAAATACAAATGGGATCTGTCAAAGATCTACAAAGATCCTCAGGACTTCTATAAAGATATCACAACCTGTCAGCAGCTGCTTGATCAGCTGGCTGGTTTTGAAGGGAAACTGACTCAGAATATTGATAATTTCATTGCATTTCTTAAAACCAGAGATACGATGTCTCAGCTGATCAATAAAGCCTATTGCTTTGCACACCTTAACTGCGATGTCGAACCTGAAAATCAAGGCTATCAGCAGATGATGGCGACAGTCATGACTTTACTGCAGCAGGCTGGTGTCAAACTTGTCTATGTCGATAATGAAATATGTAAAAATGATAAATCCGTCACTGCATACCTGAAAGATGACAGACTGCAGGCTTATCGTTATTCCATAAGTAATATTCTGGCCTATAAGCCACATCTGCTGGATGATGAACAGGAAATGCTGGTTGCAAAGATCGATAATATTGCTGATACATCAGAACAGGTTTTTGATTCGCTGCGCCTGGACTTTGAAGATGTTGAAGTCAACGGCAAAAAAGAAACGCTGAATCAGGCAACCTTGAGCAAATTCCTGAAAAACAAAAATGTTCAGGTCAGAAAAGATGCCTATCATCAGTTTTTCAAGGAATACAGAAAATTCGAAAACACTTTTGCCTTGACCTTATCAGGTGTTATGAAAAAAGATGCTTTTTACAGTGATATCAGACATTTTGAAACACCACTGGAAGCCAGTGTCTTTAATGATGATGTGCCAAGTTCATTATTCTTTAAAATTCTTGATAAAGCCAACAGACAGTATCGTCCTCTATTTCACCGTTACAACCGTCTGAAAAAGGAACTGCTGCAGATCGATGACTTCTATAACTATGATCTGAATGTTCCACTGGTCACCAGTGTTTCAAAAAAATATACGATCGATCAATGTTTTGATATCATCAATAAAGCTTTGGCTCCTTTTGGACAGGATTATCTAAAGATCATCAACCAGGCCCGAGATGAAAGATGGATCGATTACTATCCAACAGCTCATAAACGTGGCGGTGCCTACAGTTCAGGCAGCTACCTGACCCAGCCATATATCCTGATGAACTTTATTGGTGACTATGACTCACTGTCAACGCTGATCCATGAATTAGGACACAGTGTTCATACTTACCTGTCATGTCAGAATCAGGAATATGTTAACAGCAATTACCGTATTTTCGTAGCAGAAGTAGCTTCTACGGTTAATGAAACCCTGCTGATCAATTATATGATCGATCATGCCAAAAGCAATCAGGAAAAGAAATATTTTATTTATGAACAGCTGGAAAACTGTGTGGGACTGCTGTTTAGACAGCCAATGTTTGCGGATTTCGAACACAGACTTCATATGATGGCTCAAAATAATGAACCAATGTCTTCACAGATCATTACTGATCTTTACGCCAAACTTAATCAGGAATACTTTGGTGAAGATGTCAAGATGGATGAACTGGTTGGCTGGTCATGTTACTATGTTCCTCATTTCTACTATGATTACTACGTATATAAATATACTTTAGGCATGACCGTTGCCTTGGCCATCGTCAGCCGTATTCTTTCAGGTGACAGCAAGCAGGTTGATCGCTATCTTGAATTTTTAAAATCTGGTGGCAAGGAATCTCCAGTTGATCTGTTAAGTCATGCCGGTGTTGATCCATTAGATGATGCTATCTATGATGATGCCTTTAAATATTTTGAAGATTTATTAAATGAGTTTGAAAACCTCTCTAAATAATTTATAATAGAGTTAGGTGATGAATATGAAAAGAAGTGAAACAAGGTCTTTTAAAGTTGGAAACCTGACTCTAGGTGGGAATAATCATGTCATCATTCAGTCGATGACAAATACCAAAACCAAAAATGTTGAAGCAACCGTCAAACAGATCCTGGAACTGGAAAAAACTGGCTGCCAGATTGTCAGAATGGCCGTTTTCGATAAAGAAGATGCCTATGCCATCAAAGAAATCAAAAAACAGGTTCATGTCCCTCTGGTTGCAGACATTCATTTTGATTACAAATTAGCTTTGATTTCTATTGAATCAGGAATCGATAAAATCAGGATCAATCCTGGCAATATCGGTGACATTGAAAAAACAAAAGCTGTTGTCAAAGCCTGCAAAGAAAAACATATTCCAATTCGTATCGGTGTCAACAGTGGTTCACTGGAAAAAGATATCCTGAAAAAATATGGAAAACCAACCGCTCAGGGAATGATTGAAAGTGCCCAAAAGCATATTGATATCCTGGAATCATTGGATTTCCATGATTACTGCATATCATTAAAGTCTTCTAATACAATGTTAACGATTGAGGCTTATACGCTTGCCAGTGAAACGTTTGACTGTCCCCTGCATTTAGGAGTTACAGAAGCAGGAACGAAGCTTGGTGGTACCGTAAAATCCGCTCTAGGGATTGGTACCTTACTATACAATGGTATCGGCAATACGATCAGAGTTTCTTTAAGTGATAATCCAGTTGAAGAAATCAAGGTCGCAAAAACATTGCTGAAGGAACTGGATCTGATCAAACATGTGCCAACTCTGGTTTCCTGTCCAACCTGTGGCCGCATCCAATATGATCTGATTCCTGTTGCCAAAGAAATTGAAGACTTCCTGAATAATATTCAAAGTGATATTACTGTCGCTATAATGGGCTGTGCCGTTAATGGTCCTGGAGAAGCCAGAAATGCTGATATTGGTATTGCTGGTGGTGTCAAGGAAGGACTGTTATTTAAAAAAGGAGAAATTATCAAAAAGGTCAAACAGGAAGATATGGTCGAAACTTTAAAAGAAGAAATCTTAAAGATGGTGAATTAAGCCATCTTTTTTTCATATATATGTATTGGAGGACGTATATATGGAAGACTTATTGATTAATCATTTTATATCATTCGATGAATTCAGAAGAAATCACCAGATCAGATCATTAGAACTTGAAGAAGACGACTTACTGATTATTTATCAGCTCATTGCTAATAACCGTTTTGTTCTGGCAAACGAGCATTATCTGCCAGTTTTATTTCATTCGATAAAAGAAAAAACCAGTCTTACGACCAGTTTAAAATTAAAAAACCTGTTGCATGATGATCATTCGATATTTTTAAAAGTTTGATTTTTTAACATATCTATTTCTTCTTTATAAGGAGCTTTTCCATTGATATAAGGTGTTTCTAGAATTTTAGGAACATCTTTTATTCTTTCATTATGAGCCACACCATTTAAAATATCAAAACCAATTTCTCCCGTACCTATATTGGCATGGCGGTCTTTACGCGCGCCTTTAACATTTTTAGAATCATTAAGATGAACGACAAGCAGGTGTTTCAAACCAATAATACGATCAAAATCATCCAAGACAGCATCAAAATCCGACAAATCATACCCTGCATCATGAATATGACAGGTATCCAGACAGACACCCAGTTTTTCTGGATACTGACAATGATCCATGATAAAACGAATCTGTTCAAATGTTCTGCCTAACTCACTGCCCTTCCCAGCCATTGTTTCAAGTGCAATTTTTCCCTGATAACCAGTATCTTTTAAAGCTTCATTTAAACCATTGACGATCTGCTGTAACCCAGCATCATCTCCTGCCTTAACATGACTGCCTGGATGTAAAACAAGTATTGATGTCCCGATTTTCTGGCATCTTTCCATTTCCTCTTTTAAAAAGGTTACGGCCAGTTCAAAAGTTTCTGGTTTTAGTGTATTGGCCAGATTAATAATATAAGGTGCATGAACAACGACATTTTTTAATTCAATCCCATTTTCCTGCATTAACGCTTTCGCTTCTTCAACTTTCAGTTCTTCAACAGCTTTACGTCTGGTATTCTGGGGCGCTCCCGTATAGAACATAAAGGTATTGGCACCATAAGATAAAGCTTCTTTGACAGAACCCAGCAGCATGTCTTTTCCAGACATAGAAACGTGACTACCAATTATCATTTTCTTCTTCCATCCTTTTTGCAATCTGTGCCTGACGGGCACGTTCTTTCTTTTGACGTTTGATATCTTCTCTGATCATCGCTCTTTTTTGTTTTCTGACAACCTGCTCAACCTGATATTTACGCTTTTTCTTATATCCCGGTTTCACTTTTTTTGGTTTTCTGATGATCATCTGCACCTGTCTTTCCAGTTCTGTTTGCTGTCTGATACGTTTTTTACGTTTTTCTCTCTGTCCCAGGTCAACAAAAACACCGTTTTTCAGCTGCATATTTTTAAATTCAATGCCTTTTCTTTCCAAAATAGCAATATTCTTTTCATCATCAGTGTCATACATACTGTAACAGACCCCAGTATAGTTTCCTCTTCCTGATCTGCCACTGCGATGAATATAAAAATCTGGTTCAGTTGGAAACTGCATATTGATAACATGAGAAACACCATCAATATCGATTCCGCGAGCGGCAATATCGGTTGCCACGATATACTGATATTCATTATTATTGATCTTTCTCATCATTTTCTTTCTTTCACGTGGTTCCAGATCACCATGGATTTCTCCCACTTTATAGCCGTCTTCTCTCAATTGACGGGTAATTGCTGAAACCTCTGTTCTTTTATTAGCGAAAATAATACAAATGTAAGGATCAATCACTGCCATAATCTGCTTTAACACCTCATAACGGTCTTTATGTTTTGTTGCCAGCAGAATATGTTCAACATTGGCTGTTGTCACCAGTTGACTGTCTATTTCTACAGTGACTGGATTCTTCATGTATTTTTTCAGAAATGGTCTTAGATTCTGTGGAATCGTTGCTGAAAATACCAGCATCTGCAGATCATCTGCCATCTTCCCGGCAACAGCATCGATATCTTCCAGATAACCAAATTCTAAAGTCATATCAGCTTCATCAACAACAAAAGTTTTAGCAGTCGTTATTTTTAATGCCTGTGCATCTAATGACAGATCCCTGATACGACCTGGTGTACCAATGACGATATGTGGCTGCACTGCCAGTTTTTGGACCGCTCTCTGTCGATCACTTCCCCCAATGATCAAAGACACTCTTAATTCCGGCAGATATTCTGCAAACTTTTTCGCATTATTGAATAACTGTGTCGCCAGTTCACGTGTTGGTGCCGTAATGACCGCCTGAACACTGTCTTTTGCGGTATCGATTCTATTTATGATTGGTAACAGAAAGGCATGGGTTTTTCCTGTTCCTGTCTGTGAAATACCAATAACATCTTTATTTTTTAATACCAGAGGAATAACTTTTTCCTGGATTGGTGTTGGTTTTTTAAATCCCAGTTCCGTAATGACCTGGTAACAGTAATCCTGTAATTGAAAATTCTGAAAAGTTCCCATAAAATCCTCCTTTTTCTTTAGTCACGTTATTATAACATATTCAAATAACTTTGCAATTGAAATGTTTTAAAAAGGTTTATGTCTCAGACACAAACCTTTTTCCCTGATTATTCTATGATCTTCATAACTTCGCCAATAAACATGGTATGAACTGGTTCATTTTGATAATATGTGGTTTTTGCTTTAGCAGGAATTTTTTCCAGTTCAAGATCTTGTTCATATATTTTTCTGCAAATAATTGTTTTGTTAGCTTCCTTAAAAGTCATTCCCTGATCAACAGCTACAGGCGTCAATGATGTCAACGCCAGCTTATCCCCATCACGACCAGATTTGCTGCCAAGAATACCAAGATCCTTTTTGTATTTTTCATCAAAAAACGAAACCGTAAAATAATCATTCTTTTTAATAAATTCATAAGTATAGCGACATGGTTTGATATAAACCGTGATAACCGGTTTTGACCAGAGCGTTCCCATGCCACCCCATGAGATCGTCATCGTATTGAAATGATCTTCTGTTCCTGCTGTTACCAGCGCCCACTGATCATTAAACATGTTTGCTGTTAAATTCTTCATTTCTTTCACCTCTATTATCATATCACTTTGACTATAAATTATTCCTGTTTTTCCAGTGGCGATAAGCAACTCCGCGAGTGATTCTTAACAAATTATCTTCTCCTGGAAATTTTACCGGAACCGTTGGATTTTGTTGATACATTTGAATAACATCTTCAACATCAGCAACTATTTCTTCAAATTTCATCAGTCCATACATCTTTGGCGGTAATAAATACATTGGCTTGTCAATAACCATATTTTTCTTAGCCTTATTAAGTTCTACTTTCAGATGCGGACACAGAATGACAGCATCAAATTCATCCAGTCTTTTCAGACCCAAACCAAATGGCAAAAATTCGATACTGTATTGATCCTCATAATGTTTTTCTTTAATTTCCTTTTGCATGCGTACGGCAATTGCACTTGAAGAAAAACCACCACCACAGCACAATAAAATTCTAATCATAAACACCATCCTTTTATGTTTATTTTACTCTTGTTTTCACAATCAAACAATCACTAAAAAAATTTTTTATCATAACTTATAATAGGTGATTCTATGTATCCATTTCATGATGAAAACTATTTTATGCAATCTGTTCAACCTTATCCCTATTACCAAAGGCCACCAGCACGATTTTATCTGCAAAAGACATTAAATACGACCTTAAAAGGCATTCAGATCGTCAATCAGATCATTCCTATTGTCTATCAGATCAAACCGCTGATCGATAATACTCGAAATGGCCTGGCTATCATTAAAGCTATGAAAAACGTCGATGATATTGATGTCGATGAAGTCGAAGCTCAATTACAGCCAATTCAAAGAGAAGATAAAGAAATGTTTCAAAATATGCTATAATCTTTTTGAGGTGATAAAATGAAAGTATTAGGTGTTGTTCCTAGAGGTTACTGTAAAGGTGTCGTCAAAGCCATAAATATTGCCAAACAGCATGCCAACAGTGACGTTCCTGTTTCTATTCTTGGCATGATCGTTCATAATCAGTATATCGTCAATGCTTTAGAAGACCTGGGTATCAACAGTATTGACAGCAAAGGAAAAACAAGACTGGAATTATTAGATGAGATTGATCAGGGTAAAGTCATCATTACTGCCCATGGTGCCGGTCAGGGTGTTTTTGACAAAGCCAGAGAAAAAGGCCTGGAAGTCATTGATGCTTCATGTTTAGACGTCATCAAAACCCACAATCTGATCAAAGAAAAACTCAAAGCTGGCTTTGATATTCTCTATATCGGCAAAACAGGCCATCCTGAAGCTGAAGGTGCCATTTCTATCGATCAGGAAAGAGTGCATCTTATTACATCAAAAAAAGACATCGAACAGGTCGATCCAAACAGAAAATATGTGATGACCAATCAGACAACCATGTCTTTATATGATGTTTATGATCTTTGCGAATATGCCAAAAAAATCTTACCTGATGTTGAAATTGAAAAAGAAACATGTACAGCAACCAAAATCAGACAGGAAGCTATCAGAAATATCGATGAAGATGTTGATATCATCATTATTGTTGGTGATCCTCATTCCAACAATACTCAAAAACTGGCAGCAATCGCCAGAAACAGTCATCATTGCGATGTATATATGATTGAAAGCATTGATGAACTTGATACAAACTGGCTGAAAAACAAGCAGTATGCTGCCGTCAGTTCAGGCGCATCAACTCCAACATATCTGACCAATCAAATCATTGCATATCTGAAACAGTTTGATGAAAATGATCCTTCTTCATATCCAAAACCAGCAATTGAAAAAGATAAAATACTCAATAACGGATAGCTATGCTATCCGTTATCATATTGTGGCAGCCAGTCCACTTTAAAGAAATAAAAAACAAAGATTGCACTGCAGACGATCCAAGTCACTGGCCAGCCAAAAAAGATATAAGCAATATTATCTGTCAGTTTGGTAACGACAAACAGATAAGCCTGTCTTAACACAACAAATGAGAAAACCATGATATACATTGGTACAGATGAACGTCCTGCTCCTCGAAGCACACCATTAATAACCTGATTGATTGGCAGAAAAATATAGAATGGCAAAAATACCAGCTGCATCAGTCTTCCTGCTTCAATAACTGCTTCTTCCTGATTGAACAGAGCAATGAAATTTCTTCCAAAAAGATACATCAAAACAACAAACATTCCGATCGTGATCATTGCCAGAGCCGTTGTCATATATGCACCTTTTTTGACACGGTCATATTTTTTAGCCCCAATATTCTGACCAACAAATGTGGTCACTGACATATTGAACGCCTGTAATGGCAAATTAACAAAACCATCGATTTTTATTGTTACCGAATAACCAGCAATCACTGATGATCCATAGACATTGATATAGGACTGAACAATGACATTTGATAAAGCAACGATACTCTGCTGAAAACCTGTTGGCAGACCAATCTTGATGATCTTTAGCAGAATACTTTTATTAAAGCCAATACTACGCAATGATACTTTATAATTCTCATCTGTTTTCATCAAAACATACATAATCATCACTGCTGAAACTGCCTGAGCAATCAAAGTAGCATAACCAGCTCCTGCTACGCCCCAGCCAAATCCTTTAACAAACAGAAAATCTAGAACAATATTGACCGCACTGGAAAAAATCAGGAAATACAGTGGTCTTTTGGAATCACCAACTGAACGCAGGATTCCTGATCCCATATTATAGACCATCATAAAAATCAATCCAGCAAAATATATTCCTAAATACAGACTGGCCTGACTGAATACTTCTTCAGGAACACCAATAGCCCGCAGCAAGGGATTGGTGCAGAACAATCCGACAATCGTCAAAGCAATGCCAAGAACAAGTGTTAGAGCCATACTGTTATGAATTGCCAGTTTCATTTTCTTTACCTCTTCAGCACCAAAATACTGAGCAATAACAACCCCTGCCCCAGTTGAAATACCCATAAAAAAACCAATCAGCATATTGATGACCGGGGTACTCGCTCCTACCGCAGCCAAAGCATTGGTTCCTACATAATTTCCTACAACATAAGAATCTACAGCATTGTAAAGCTGCTGAAACAAGTTACCTACCAATAGTGGAATGGAAAACAGCAGAATAGCTTTAACAATACTCCCATTAGTTAAATCTATCGTCTTTTCTCTCATATTTTCATCTTCTTTCTATCATTTATTTTACTCTTCTTTATTTTAAAAATAAATATGCAGACAGTAAAAGCATTTTCGTAAGACGAAAAAAAAGAAGTATATTACTTCTTTTCAATGATTTCTCCTTTATTTTTGATGATTTCTTCTAACTTGATCAAAACTCCCTGTTCAATGTTAGAAGGAACCGTATCGTAGGCTATCGCCTTGATAGCATCTACAGCATTATCCATAGCAAAACTGTATTTAACGCTTTGCAGCAGTTCATAATCATTCATCTGATCACCAAACGCTACTGATTCATCATCATGGATCCCAAAATATTCCTGTAAAAAGATCATTGACAGTCCTTTATTTGCTTCTTTATTGGTAATATCCATCCACTCATTACCGCTGGTGACAACCTTTAACTGTTCAGGCAGTTCTTTGACAACCTGATCGAGCATTTCCTGGATATCATACTGTGGATCGTAAATTGCCAGTTTGATAATTTCGTCATCAACATCAGCAAATGAATCAACAAATTCATACATACAGTAGTATTTTTTGACCTCATATTCATAATCACGATATTTCTTTTCGATATAGGCTCCTTTTGTCCCACACATGATCATAAACAGACGTGGCTGTTTTTTGATAACTGCCAGAGCCTGATCAACCAGTTTTCTATCAATTTCATTAGCAAACAGCTTTTGTGTTCCTAAAGCTAAATAAGTTCCATTTTCCGCAATAAAACACATATTGTCACTCATTGGGATGAAACGTTGATATAGACGATAATACTGCTGGCCGCTGGCCACAACAAAACGAATTCCTAGTTTATTTAATTCATGAAAGATATCGATAAAACGTGGATCAAATTCCTTTTCTGAATTCAGAAAAGTCCCATCCATATCAGTTGCTATCAGTTTGATCATATAACCCCTCCATCACCGTAACATTTACAAGCATAGTTTAACACAATTCTTTTTGATATTCACTTAAAAACCATCAGCATGATGCTGATGGCTCTATTCATATACATAATAATCCTGACTGTCATTGACCAGCACTTCCACAGGCAGCGATTGCATCAGCTCTGGCAGCTTTCTTTCGAAAATGACTTCTAGATGATGCCCAACATCAATAAGCAGACAGTCATTGTCAATGGCATATTTGGCGTGACGATATTTCGTATCACCAGTAATGAAACAGTCCACCTGATCTTTGACAGTTTCCAGTTCATCGGCGCCACTGCCTCCACAGATGGCAACATTTCTTATCATTCTATCAGTATTACGGGTATATTTGATATGTTTTAAAGAAAAGACCTGTTTAACAAACTGAACGAATACATCACCCGTCATCGGTTCTTTTAAGACAGCTTTCTTGCCTACTTCTTCATGATCATAACATTGAACATTTTCAACATGAAGCTGTCTGATCAGCCAGTCATTCATGGAAATACCATTTTGACCTTTATCCAGACAGGTATGCAGGCTATAGACAACAACATGGTGTTCCACAGCGTTTTTGATAAAAATCCCCTGATGCTGGGCAAAATCGATCATATTGATCTTTTCCAGCAGAAAAGGATGATGGGTGATCAGCATGTTACAGTCATGATCGATACATTGCTGCAAGGTATTATTATCAGCATTTAAAGCCACCCATATTTTCTTGACTTCCTGGTTTCTGTCACCAATCTGCAGTCCGCATTTATCAAAATCCAGCTGCAGATGTAATGGAAAATAAGTTTCAAGATAATTCATGATTTCATAAGCCTTCATTCAATATCACCTCGATCATTTTGATTTTTTGGCTGAGTTCCTGATATCGGGGATGATCAGGATTCAGATCTTTGATTATATTTATATAAATATTTTTCTGTTTCTGCCATCTTTCAATGAATAAAGGATTGTGATAATGATCCTGTATTGGTCCAAAGAGAATATCATATTCATCATAGGCTACTGTTTCTTTCACTTTTTTGACAACCAGTATATCATAAAGATGATGGCCATCTTTGACCATTTCTTCATCAATGATCATAAAATGATGTTCATACAAATATTTTCTTAAATGATTGGTATTGGCATTGGGCTGCAAAAAAAGAACATTGACCTGATCAAGATAATCTGGATAACGATCCAAAATTTCAGCAATCAGATAAGCTCCCATGCCCGCCATGACAATCATGTTCACCGCTAGATCGTGAATCGGTTCAATCCCATTTCCTAGCAGGGCTATCACTTCATTTTCTAGATGATGCTGTTTAATGGTTGCCAAAGAAGACTCATATGGTCCTTTGACAACTTCACACGCATAAGCTTTTTTGATGATCCTGTTTTCAACAAGATAACAGGGCAAATAAGCATGATCAGTACCTATATCTGCCAGGATATCTCCATTTTTATATTTAGTAATCAGATCAGCCAAAAGCTGCAGTCTTTTTGATAATCTCATTTTATCTGTTTAAGAAATCCTTTAATCTTTTTGAACGAGATGGATGTTTTAATTTTCTCAAAGCCTTTGCTTCAATCTGTCTGATACGTTCACGCGTAACATTAAATTCTTTTCCGACTTCTTCCAATGTACGGGTTCTGCCATCATCCAATCCAAATCTCAATCTTAAAACTTTTTCTTCTCTATCGGTTAACTCCAGCAAAACATCATTCAGTTCATCTTTTAACAGCTCATTGGCTGCATAGTCGTCAGGAGACATTGCACCTTCATCTTCGATGAAATCACCTAAATGAGAATCATCTTCTTCACCAATTGGTGTTTCTAGTGACACTGGTTCTAATGAGATTTTCTGTATTTCTCGTACTTTTTCTGGTGTCATTCCATCCATTTTTTCAGCAATTTCTTCTGCCGAAGGCTCTCTTCCTAATTCTTGAACAAGCTGACGTTGAATTCTTGTTAATTTATTGATTGTTTCTACCATATGAACAGGAATACGAATCGTTCTTGCCTGATCAGCAATTGCTCTAGTAATAGCCTGTCTGATCCACCACGTTGCATATGTAGAGAATTTGAAACCTTTCGTATAATCAAATTTTTCTACCGCCTTAATCAGCCCCATATTTCCTTCCTGAATCAGATCCAAAAACAGCATTCCTCGACCAACATATCTTTTGGCAATAGAAACAACCAGTCTTAAGTTGGCTGCTGCCAGTTCTTTCTTCGCTGCTTCATCACCTTCTAAAATACGTTTCGCCAGTTCAATTTCCTGTTCATGATTCAGCAGTTCTACACGTCCAATTTCTTTAAGATACATTTTTACAGGATCATTGATCTTAACATTGCTGCCCAGCTGATTATTATCCAGCTCTTTATCTTCTTCATGTTCCTGATACATATGCAATGTATCTCCTGTCATCATATCGAAATCACCATCAAAATCAAGATCAGGAGTATCATCATCATCCATGACATCATCAACATCGATATCGACATCTAGATCAGAAACACCAGATAACAGCATGTCATCATCAATTTCCAAAGAATCCAGACCATCATCAGAAATAATGATATCATTTTGCTGAATATAATCTAACAGTTCTTCTGCCAGTTCATCACTCAGATCATAATTTGTCAGATACTGATCGATCTGATCCTGTGATAAAACATTATTGTTTGCTTTTGCTTCGTTTATCACCAAAGCTTTTAAATCTTCAAATGTAACTGCCTGTACTTTACTTTTTGCCATATTTTACTCCTTTTCTCTGATTGCATCGATTTCTTTTTTTAATTCAATAATTTCTAAAGCTATTTTTGATTTTTGAATATCATCCCAAGTATTCTTCAGATCTTCTTCCAGCTGTCTGACCCTTTCACGCTTCAGCTTTTCCTGAATCGTATCAATATAATCATAAATAGCCTGATTGTCTTTGAGTTCAGGAAGATTTAAAGATGAAATTTCCAGAATTGTTTTGACAATATCCTCATCATGAATCATGCTGATCAAATCAGCAATTTCTAGAACCGGATACTGCCGATAATAATCAATGATATACGATGCAATGATTCGATTTGTATGATCAAACATATAACCTGCCTTTGCCTCATAAAGCATGGCATATTTTTTGTCGCGCATCATGAAATACAATAACTCTCTTTCAGCTTTCTGATATTTATCAATCAGCCTATGGCTGTGGTTATATGTTATATCAATATTTCTTTTCTTTACTGTTCCAGGTCTGCTTTGATGAAGCAGCCTTTGGATCAGTTCTTTAGAAAATCCTGATTTTTTTTCTAATTGCTCACTGTAATAAACTTTATCAACATCATCATCCAGCTGGCTGATCATTTCAACCATTGAATTCAGATACTGTTTTCTGTCTTCATAATTATCGGTATTGATTCTTTGATAATAATAATTCATCTTGAATTCAATCGCACTGATAGGTTTCGTATACAATGCCAATAATTCGTCTTTTCCTCTGGCAACGAGAAACTCATCTGGATCCATACCTTCAGGAACGACAACAACTGCAACATGAAACCCATGAGCAGTTAACGTATCAACACATTTGATCATGGCATTCTGTCCAGCCTGATCGCCATCCAGACATAAAACAATTTCTTTGGTTAATCGTTTTAACAGGGTCAAATGTTCAGATGTCAGTGCTGTCCCCATAATTGCGACAGCATTTTCGATTCCAGCTTTGTATAATGCTATTACATCCATGAATCCTTCAAGGATGATAATATTTCCTTTTTCTCTGACGATGTCGCGTACACGATGATAATTATAAAGTATTTCTCCCTTTTTAAAGATTTTAGATTCAGGAGAATTGATATATTTGGCTTCCTGCTGGATCTTTTTGTAGATACGTCCAGAAAAGCCAACAACTCTGCCATCACCGTTATGCAAAGGAAACATGATCCGATCTCGATAGCGGTCATAACCAGCCTGAGATTCAATGACCAGTCCCGAAGCAAAAGCCTGCATCCTTGAAAAGCCTGACTTTTCAAAAGATTTTAACAGAATATTCTGATTTGGTGCATAGCCAATTTCAAATCTGTCAATAATATCTTGTGTAATCTGACGGTCATGCAGGTAATCTTTTGCTAGAATAGCCAGTTTTGTTCCCAAATAATGTTTATAAATCCGATTGGCTTCTTCATACATCTGATAAAGCGGCTCGGTTTCCTGATTGATTTTGGGCTGAGCCTCATGAAATGAAATATCTCCAACATCAACATGTCCCATTTCGGCAACGATCCTGACTGCTTCCAAAAAGGAAATTTTCAGATAATCCTGCAAAAAGCGAAAGACATTTCCTCCATGATGACAGACAAAACACATGTAGATCTGCTTTTCCGGTGATATGGTCAGTGATGGATCCGTATCATCGTGAAAAGGACAGATTGCCACATAATTTCTGCCTTTTTTTTCTAAAGGCAGATAATTGCCAATGACATCGACGATATCAACGCTTTGCCTTATTTCATTGATTTTTTCTGATGATAATCTGGTCATTGGCTCCTCCTTTATTAGAATGTGATCTTTTCTTGAATATATGCAACCAATTGATCAATTGGCAGACGAATCTGTTCCATTGTATCTCTGTCTCTGATCGTTACGGCTTCATCTTCATAAGAATCAAAATCAACAGTAACACAATATGGTGTACCAATTGCATCCTGGCGACGATATCTTTTTCCAATTTGTCCAGCAACATCATAATCCACTGAAAAATGCTTAGAAAGCATAGCATAAACCTCTTCAGCTTTTTCGCTTTGTTTTTTAGTTAAAGGTAAAACCGCAACTTTATATGGTGCCAAAGCAGGATGAAGTTTCATAACTGTTCTTAAATCACCATTTTCCAGTGTTTCTTCTTCATAGCTGTCACACATGACAGACAGGAACAAACGATCAGCACCTACTGACGGTTCAATTACATAAGGAATATATTTTTCATTTGTCTGAGGATCCAGATATTCAAGTGATTTCTTTGAATATTCCATATGACGAGACAGATCATAATCTGTTCTGTCAGCAATTCCCCATAATTCGCCCCAGCCAAATGGGAAATTGTATTCAACATCACATGTTGCCTTGGAATAGAAAGACAGCTCTTCCTGATCATGATCTCTGAACTTCAGATTTTCTTCTTTGATTCCCAGATCTAACAGGAATTTTTTACAGTAGTCTTTCCAGTATTCAAACCATTCTAGATCAGTATCTGGTTTACAGAAAAATTCTAATTCCATCTGTTCAAATTCTCTTGTTCTAAAAATAAAGTTACCTGGGGTAATTTCATTTCTAAACGATTTTCCAATCTGACCAATACCAAATGGTACTTTTTTACGTGATGTTCTTTGAATATTTTTGAAATTGACAAAAATTCCCTGTGCTGTTTCAGGACGAAGATAAACAACAGATTTATCATCTTCAACAACACCCATATGTGTTTCAAACATCAGTTTGAACTGTCTGACATCAGTAAAGTTGCTTTTTCCGCAGTTTGGACAGACAATATGATGATCTTTGATATATTTCATCGTCTGTTCATTGCTCCAGCCTTCACTATGTACAGTTGGATCATAAGATTCGATCAGTTTATCTGCACGATGTCTTGTTTTACATTCCTTACAGTCAATCAAAGGATCTGAAAATCCCCCAACATGACCAGAAGCTTCCCATACTTTTGGATTCATGAAAATTGCTGAATCTAAACCAACATTATATGGTGATTCCTGAATAAATCTTTTCCACCATAACTGTTTGATGTTATTTTTCATTTCTACACCTAAAGGACCATAATCCCATGTATTTGCCAGACCATCATAAATTTCTGAACCCTGATAAACAAATCCAGATGATTTTGCATGATTGACAATTTTATCCATATCTTTTGCTTTCATATACTCTCCTTCAACATACCATTAAATGAATAAAGACTTGGAAAACCAAGTCTTCATATTCTATTCGCATACAAATAAAATACCCTTATAGTGGATATTTGTCAACCAACGATAAGGGTATCAAACATAGGTCCGTTCTAACAGCCAGTTGAGAATATCTTTAAATATCTCTCTACGATTGATCGTATGCAGAAGATCCTGTTTCTCATCATAGAGACGATATTGAACATCCAGAAACGATAATGATTTCATGATATGATAGAGTTTAATGATATCTTTCCCCTGATGCGAAAAATTATCTTTTTCGCCTGATAGCAGATAGACAGGCAGAGTGGCTGGGATTTTTTTTATATTTTCTTTTTGTGAAGTATAATCAATATATTCAAGTATGTCTCGATAAGCTTGATTTGTGTAAATAAACTCGGTCATTGGATCATCAAGATACTGTTCCCATTCACTTTCATCATCTGTTTTATAATTCCCCTTGATTCCTCTTTGCCGATAGGTATCAATTGCTTTCTTGATATCCGGTGAACGATACATGCTGCCATGAAGCAAAGTATTCATTTTGATCATTTTCAGAGCATGATAATATGAACGGCATTTCATACATGTCCCAATTAAAACCGCTCCATCAACATACTGACCATATAATGAAAGATATTTGCGTACGACCAGAGACCCAAATTCAATACCAATGATAAAAAATGATAGTTCTGGAAAACGTCTGGTGATGATTCCTCTTAAACGATGCATATCTTCAACCAATGTATCAATAGCTTTTCCCTCTCCAAAATACCCCTGTTCAAAATTGTGTAAAGAGGTTCCATGTCCGGGAAAATCAGTGACCACAACAACATAACCTTCATGACTTAAAAATTCCGCAAACTTCTGATAACGGTCACTGTATTCACATAAGCCGTGGTGGATCTGAATGATTCCTTTATATCTTAAGATAACATTAGGCGTATAAAGATCGAATTTAACATGTGTTGCCGTGACAGAGGTATATGTTTCTGTTATCTTCATCTTTTCGTCCTCCTGTTGTTTTTCTGATGATTTCTACTAGTTCGTGGCCTGATCAGACATTTCTTCCCATATCCAATCAGATCCTGTCGGTTGGCTTTGACCAGTGCTTCATAAACCAGTTCATAATTTTTAGGAGAACGATATTGCATCAAGGCTCTTTGCATTGCCTTTTCTTTTGGTGATTTTGGTACATAGACAGGTGTCATATCACGAGGATCAAGTCCCGTATAATACATTGTCGTTGACAGCGTTCCTGGTGTAGGATAAAAATCCTGCACCTGTTCAGGCTGATGATGAATGTCTCTTAAATATTCAGCCAGTTCAATGGCATCTTCTAAACGACATCCTGGATGCGATGACATCAGATAAGGAACCAAAAACTGTTTTTTGTGATATTTTTCATTTAACCGATAATACTTATCAACAAATTTTTCATACAGACCTCTTCGTGGTTTACCCATTTTATCGAGCGCATGATCACTGATATGTTCTGGTGCGACTTTTAACTGCCCCGAAATATGATGTTGAACCAGTTCTTCAAAGAAATGATTATTTTTATCATACATCAGATAATCGTAACGGATCCCTGAACGAACAAAAACTTTTTTTACATTTGGCAGCTGGCGCAGTTTTGTCAGCAAAGTCAGATAATCTTCATGATCAACTTTCAGATTCTTACATGGCGTTGGCCACAGACACTGTCTGGTTGGACAGGCTCCATGTGTTTTCTGCTTATCACAGGCTGTATCTCTAAAATTCGCTGTCGGCCCACCAACATCATGAATATAGCCTTTAAAATCAGGATCCCAGATCATTTTATTGGCTTCCGCCAGAATTGATTCATGACTGCGGGCCTGGATGATCCTGCCCTGATGAAAAGCCAAAGCACAGAAATTACATGACCCAAAACAGCCACGGTTAGAAATCAACGAAAATTTAACTTCTTCGATTGCGGGAACATATTCATAGCTAGGATGATAGGTGCGATTATAGTCATAGCCATATGCCCTGTCAAATTCTCTTTGCGTTAATGGTCGATTGGGTCTGTTTTGGACCACATACCATCCCTGATAAGGTTCAACCAGTGTCTTCGCATTATAATGATCGGTATTTAAATACTGAATCTGAAACGATTCAGCATATTTTCGCTTGGAAGCACAGATTTCTTCATAAGCAGGCAGCATGATATAATCATGCGCATCTTCAATATTTTTGGTTTTAAAAACTGTCCCATCCAGATATGTCAGATCATGAATATCCAGACCACTGTCCAAGGCTTCAGCGATTTCTACAACGCTGTTTTCACCCATACCATACATCAGCAGATCAGCATTGGCATCAATAATGATTGATTTTCTAACTTTGTCACTCCAGTAATCATAATGCGCCAGTCGTCGTAAAGAAGCTTCAATGCCTCCAATCAGAATATTGGCATCACGAAAAGCCTGTCTAGCCATCTGACTGTAAACGATCACCGCACGATCAGGACGTTTAAATCCTTCTCCTCCAGGTGTATACAGATCCTTGTGTCTTCTTTTTTTAGAAACTGTATAATGATTGACCATGGAATCAATATTTCCTGATGAAATTAAAAAGCCTAATCTTGGTTTCCCGAATTGCCTGAATTCGTCAAGATTATGCCAGTCCGGTTGTGATAAAAATGCAATCTTAAATCCATGTGCTTCCAGGGTACGACAAATAATAGCCGCACCAAAAGATGGATGATCAACATAAGCATCACCACATATATAGACAAAGTCAACCTCTTTCCAACCACGCTGTTCCATTTCTTCCCTATTGATCGGTAAAAATTGACTCATTCTTCTCCCTCCCCATTCTCTGGTATTATTATAATAAAAAAAAATATACAAAAAAAGACAAAAGTTTTAACTTTCGTCATAATTTTGATAATTGTCTGATAAACTTACGGCTGCCAAAGAACAGTCCGGTAAACTCATCAACGTAGTGATCCATGATTTCAATCAGGATATCCTGGATATCTTCATCAATTTTGACCTGATCGATCTGAAAAATCGTATACTTATTGATATGGCGAAAAGCCATTAAAGTCTTTTTATCAAGCCTTTTGTCATGAAGCGTCAGGCAGCGTTCACAGACAAATCCGCCGTCCTGAAGACTGATTGCAACAATATGATCTTTTTTCTGACAGCGCGAACATTCATCAACCTGCAAGGGCGCACCACAAATTTTCAGCATAAATGCACTAAACAGCAGATAAACCAGCTTGGCAGAATATCCATTATCCAGCGCTGCCAAAGAGGTTTGCAGATAATCATAAATTTCCTGATCCGGCTGATTGTCTGCTTCATTTTTTAAAACAAATTCAAGAAAACAGGTCGCATACGCTTCCAGAAAAATATCCTCTTTGATATAACGATAATAATTCAAAGCTGAGGCCTTGATCAGCAGTGACAGTCCTTTTCTGGCAACAAAAGTAAATTCTGAACAGGTCATGGTCTGAATTGCTGAAGCATTTTTACTTTTCAGTTTCTTGACTCCTCTGGCAATCAGCGTCATTTTTCCATAATCCTGAAAATAAACAGTAATCAAGGCATCGTTTTCTTTATAAGGAATGCTTTTTAAAACAATACCCTGACTGACAACTTCCGCATTTTTAATAGTCATCTTCGTTATAACCAAATTCTTTTAAATACTTCTGTTTATTTCGCCAGTTGTTTTCCACTTTCACAAACAGTTCCAGATGAACTGGTGTCTGCAAAAATCTTTTCATTTCTCTTTGGGCATTCTGACGAATTTTTTTGATCATCGTTCCCTGTTTGCCAATCAGAATGCCTTTTTGGCTCTTACGGTCAACAACGACAGTAGCCAGCACTTCAACACTGCCATCATCTTCTTCCTGCATTCTTTCAATGACAATAGCAACGCTATGAGGAACTTCTTCTTTCGTAAAGTAAAGAATTTTTTCTCTGATAAATTCTGCCATGACAAATCTTTCGGGATGATCGGTCATCTGATCTTTAGGATAATACATGATTCCTTCATTTAGATAAGTTTTGATCGTTTTCAGCAAAATATCGATATTATCATCATTCAATGCTGAAATAGGAATTATTTCCTTAAAATCAAACAGTTCTTTCCATTCATTAAGCTTTCTGGCAACCTCTTCTTTAGAAACCAGATCACATTTATTCAAAAGCAGAAATACGGGACCGTCGGCTTCCTTCAGTCTTTCAACAATAAAACGATCTCCCTTGCCAATGGTTTCATTGGCAGGAGCGATGAATAAAACCAAATCAACACCGTAAATACTGTTCAAAGCCGTTGTATTCATAAATGTTCCTAAACTGTCCTGAGGTTTATGAATTCCTGGGGTATCCATAAAAATAATCTGTGCTTCATCATCTGTATAAATCCCCTGAATGGTATTTCTCGTTGTCTGAGCAACGTTTGAAATGATTGCTAATTTTGTCTTTAGAATTTGATTCAATAGTGTCGATTTCCCCACATTAGGGCGCCCGACGATACTTACAAAACCTGATTTAAACATTATAAACTTTCTCCTATAAATAACATGGGTAATAATTCTCTAATCGTATGGGTTTCGATAACTTCTTTATTGGCAAGATATATCGGAACGTCTATTCCTATCAGTTCCGAGAGAACCTGACGGCATGCCCCACAGGGCGAAGCCAATGGAACACAGTCTGCTACGATAGCCAAAGCGATGATATCATCTTTACGGTAACCTTGACAATAAGCACCAAAAACCGCATTTCTTTCGGCACACATCGTTGAACCATAGGCCGCATTTTCAATATTGCAGCCCTGCACATAATGACCATCTTTCAGTGCAACACAGGCTCCCACTTTAAAATGACTGTAAGGCGCATAGGCACGTTCTCTGGCCTCAAATGCCAGTTCGACAAGTTTTTCTTTATTCATCGTTGTCCCTGCCAATCTTTAAGGCTTTTAAAATATGATCCTGTATCTGGAACATCTCTTCTTCGTCTTCTTTTTCCATATGATCATATCCCAGTAAATGCAGCAGTCCGTGCGTAAAAAGAAAACACATTTCTCGATAAAATGAATGTCCATAATCCTGTGCCTGGGTTTTGGCATGATCAACAGAAATAAAAATATCTCCCAGCGATCTTGGCATTCCTTCCATATAATACTGTTCATTATCTTCTAAAGCGAAGCTGATGACATCAGTACTTCTGTCAATATTTCGATAATCTCGGTTGATTTCATGGATTTTTTCATCATCTACAAAAATAACTGATAATTCCAGATTATCATCAATGGTCAGCTGCTGACAGGCCTCTTTTATAATCGTCATATATATGTCTTCATAATCATCTGTAAAATTGTCAACTTCATTAATTATTGCTAAATCTATTTCCATGTTGTCCCTCACTTTTTAATTTTCCTTCTTCAATTATAACATAGTCGTAATCGTTGTTCATCATCTTTATTTGATGAGATACGATGATAACGAGCATGTGCGTGTTTGCCAGATAATCCAGCAGCAGCTCCCGACGCTGCTGATCAACATTGCTGAAGGCTTCATCCAGAATCAGGACATCAATATCACAAAGCAAAGCTCTGATGATCATGACCAGCTGTGCCTGTCCCGAAGAAAGAAACCCTCCTTTGATATCAAGCTTCTGATTTAAACAAGGAAGAAGTTCCTCAAGCATAAAATAAGACAGTAGATCAGTCATCCTGTTTTCTTTTTGGCGATCATCCAGGATCATATTGAACCGCAGACTTTCCTGATAAAAGACCGCTTCTTTATCCAGATATCTGATTCTTTCATAAAAACTGTTTTCATCAATCTGTCGAAGATCTATATGATTGACCAGGATCTGCCCTTTTACTGTTTCTAACTGCCCTGTGATCATTTTCAGAAATGTGGATTTGCCACTGCCAACTTCTCCTTTTAAAACAAAAGAATGATCTATTTGAAACTGCAGATGTTCAAAGAGCGGTCGACCATATCCATAACTGAAAGTGACATCTTTAATTTCGATACTGTGAATTCTTCGTATTTTCTTCTTTTTACGTTGTTTTTCAGGAATCAGTTCTTTATAACGTTCAAACAGAATTCTGATTTCATCAGTAAAAATCATCAATGATGACATCCGCATAAGCGGTTCCAGCAGATAAGATAATAACATATAAATGAAAATGACTGTTCCTAAAGACATTATCTTTTCTTTAACCAAATACAAAGCTATAAAAACTGAAATCATCAAAAAAAACTGAATCAGGCTGTCCATGATCATTCGATACTGATTGATCAGATATTCTTTTTCGCTTTCCTGAATAAAATAATTATCATACAGATAGCCAATTTTATTCTTCATTGTCCTTTTCAGTCGAAACTGAATCGTATGAAAAAAATTTTCCTGATATTCTAAAATACCATGTTCCAGTCCTTCTTTATATTCTAAAAGATATTTATTCTTTAAATGAACCTTGCGATTAAAATAAAAACACATGAAACCAATCATAATAATCATGATCGTACAGACAATAAAAAAAACTGGATGAATCATCAGCAGAAAAATCATCGTCACTATCATCAGCATCACATCCATAAAAAGCACCTGATATAACTCAATAAAATAATCAATAAACGTCAACAACTGATTTGCTCGCGAAAGGATGACTCCTTTTTCATATTGAAAAAAGAAAGAAAAATCCTGATAAATCAGATTCTGGATCGTTTTCGTAATATACTGTTCACTCAGTCTGACCCTCAATGATATGATCTGACGCTGGCGAAACCAGTCAAACAGCGCTCTGATCATATAAATAAAAACAAAAGCCAAAGTAACAGCGAAAACTCTCAGCAGTGTCGAATTTGCAAAATAATCAATCAGCAGACGATAATAAAATGAAAAAACAACTGTCAATACAGAAATAATCAGATTTTTTATAGAAAGTGACAGAATAACAAAACGATATTTCAATAAATGATCCTTAATAAAACGCAAAAAAGAATAACATTGGATCTGAGATACAGGATGCCCAACATGACCAATCAGGATAATAATACCGGTAAACTGATCATATAAAGCTTCATAAGACATTTTCACCAGTCCTTTGGCAGGATCACCAATAAGGAAATATTCATCATGTTTCCTGTAAATGACAACATAATGATATATACCATTATGTTTAAGATGCAAAATAGCAGGAACCTCGAGTTCATCATCAAGATCTTTAAACTGACACTGATAGGCTTTGGCTTCGATATGATATTGCTTTAAGGCACAGATCAGGCCATAAACAGTGATCCCTTCTCTGGTCATTCGGCACTTCTTTTTGATATTTCTGATTTCATCATCAATATGATAATAATTGAGTATCATTTTGATACAGTAAGCACCGCAGCTGTTTTCACTATCCTGCAAAAGTCTGGGAAATCTTTTCATAACACATCACCTCAATCATCTATACGATGACAATTTCTTTATTTACTTGTAAAAAAAAGAAACTCATGAAAGAGTTTCCTGAATAGCCTGATCCAAAATGGCAGTCATTTCATCTACATGTTCTTTTTCAATGATTAATGGTGGCAGCATTCTGACAACATTGGCACCAGCAGTCACCACGATCAGTCCATGATCCAGACATTTTTGAACGATGTCTTTGACTGGTCTGTCAAACTCCAGACCGATCATCAGCCCCAGACCACGTCTTTCAATGATACAATCGTATTTTTCAGCCAGCTCATCAAGCTTTTCAGCCACATACTGACTGATGTTTTGAACATGTTCCAAAATATTCTTTTCATCGATAATCTTAAAGACCGTACGACAGGCATTCCCCGCCATAGGATTTCCTCCATAGGTCGAACCATGATCACCAGGTTCCATGGCATTTGAAAATTTTTCATTGGCAGCGAAAGCTCCCATTGGAAAACCAGCACCAATTCCTTTTGCCAGACATAAAATGTCAGGCAATATACCATACTGGAAATATGTCATTATCGTTCCTGTTCTTCCCATTCCACATTGCACTTCATCCAGAATCAAAGCAATATCATGTTCATCGCAAAGCTGTCTTAATCCCTGCATAAATTCCTGGGTACACACATAGACACCACCTTCACCCTGAACTGGTTCTACAATGATTCCCGCCGTTTTTTCATTGATCAAAGCTTTGACGCTTTCAAGATCATTGATATTGGCATGTTTGACCCCTTCGATCAATGGTCCAAAAGCTTTTTGATAGTTTTCATTTCCTGTCAGTCTGACTGATCCTGTTGTTCTGCCATGAAATGAATGGTTCAAAGCGATAATTTCACTGTCGGCTTTGCCATGTTTTTTAAAATAATATTTTCTGGCCAGTTTCAAGGCTCCTTCAGTTGATTCAGCTCCTGAATTCGTAAAGAATACTTTATCCATCTTTGTTGCTTTTTTGACACATTCAGCCGCTTCAATCGTTTCCACAGTGTTAAAATAATTTGAAATATGCATCAGACGATGCAGCTGTTTTTCCATTGAAACAATATATTCTGGATAATGATAGCCAAAAGAATTCACACCTATTCCTGAAAAGAAATCCAGATATTTTTTCTGGTCAGTATCATACAGGTAGACACCTTCACCATGATCAAAAGTTATCTGATATCTCCTATATGCATGCATTAAAGCATCTAATGATCTTTCATAATAATTCATCTCTATTCTTCCCCCAATTCTATCGAACAGGCCAGCTGGTAATAAAGATCAACGGCCTTTAATAACACTTTTTCATGAAACTGAAATGTCGGTGTATGCAATCCCGAATGATACTCACTGCATTTCGTTCCAATAAAAAAGAAAACTCCCGGTATAACTTTCTGATAATGTGAAAAATCTTCAGCCAGCATCACCGGCTCTTCCAATTCTTCAAAATCATCTTTCAATAAAGAAACCATCTGCAAATAAAGTCCTTTATCATTGATCACAGGTGGATTAAACGTCTGACATGAAAAATCAATCTGACAGCCATACGCTTTCTCCATTCCCTGATGATAACCCTTCATCGCAGCAACGATCCTGTTAAACAGTTTTTCATCATATGTCCGCACCGTACCATGAAAAGCAGTTTTTTCTGCTACGATATTTCGTACTGTCCCACCTTGAATCTTACCGATATGAATCACGGCTGGCTGCATTGGTGATGTCATTCGCGAAACAATGCTTTGATACTGAGTGATCAGCTGACTGGCAATCACGATCGTATCGATTCCTTCCTGATACTTGCCGGCATGCGCACTTTTGCCATGAATAACAACATCTAATTCACCGCTTTGGGCCATCAGGGGTCCTTTTCGGCAACCAATCTTTCCTTCTTCCAGATCCGGAAACATATGAAGGCCAAAAATTCCTTTGACATGATATTTTTCAAAAATACCAGTATCAATGATTGAACGCGCTCCATTTGATATTTCTTCACCTGGCTGAAAAATCAGCAGAATATTATTTTTCAGCGTTTTGACATCTTTTAATCGATACGCCAAAGCTAGTAAAGCGGCCATATGACCATCATGACCACAGGCATGCATATAGCCATCATGCTGACTGCAAAAATCTGCACCGGTCTGTTCTGTAATCTTCAAGGCATCAATATCACTGCGAAAAGCCAATGTCTGCCTACAACCAAAATCAAGAAAAACAATGATTCCTGTTTCAGTAACAAAAACAGGATCATAACCCATTTTTATCAGTTCATCATAAAGATAAGCTGATGTCTTTTTTTCCTGAAAACCAATTTCAGGAATCGTATGAAGATGCCTTCGCCACTGGCAGATCTTCTTGAATAATTCTTCTTTCATCATTTATATCTTTCTCAAATCATCCATCAGCTGAGTTTTATGACGGGTGCTTTCATCCTTTTCATTTTTAATGATCTTGGCTGGATTACCAACCACAACTGCACCAGCAGGAACATCATGGATAACAACACTGCCCGCTCCGATGACAGCTCCCTTTCCAACACGAACACCTTCAATAATCACAGCATTGGCCCCAATAACGACATCATCTTCAACAATAACCGGTGAAGCACTTGGTGGTTCAATGACTCCAGCAAGAACCGCACCAGCACCAACATGACAGTTTTTCCCTACTTCAGCACGTCCGCCAAGAACAACTCCCATATCGATCATTGTTCCTTCACCAATCTTAGCGCCAATGTTGATGACTGATCCCATCATGATTATGGCATTATCACCAATGCTGACATGTTCTCTGATCGTACATCCTGGCTCGATCCGCGCATTGATGTGACTGATATCCAGCTGTGGAATCGCACTGTTTCTTCTATCAATTTCACAGTAAGTATCTTTAATATGATGTCGATTGGCCTCAACATATTGATTGACTTCATCAAGATCACCAATGGCGATTTTAAAATGATCATCACCAAAAAGATGAAATTGATCAGTATCTGGTAAATTTTCTCCTTTAATATACATTTTAACAGGTGTATGCTTTTTCGCTCCACCGATATATTGAATAATCTCTTCTGCACTCTGTAACATCCTTACTCTCCTTTTTATATATTGATTTTCCCCTCAAATACAGTTGTCGCTGGACCTGTCATAAAGATATGACCATCTTTATATTCAATCTCTAAATTTCCCCCAAGCAGTTCAACTGTTGCTTTTTCTTTACATAAACCATTTAAATAGCTTGCAAACATGACAGCACAGGCCCCCGTACCACATGCCATCGTTTCTCCGCTGCCACGTTCCCATACACGCATCTTTAAATGGTGATCATTGACGATTTCAACAAACTCAGTATTGACAGAATGTGGAAACATGCGGTGTTTTTCAAAATATCTTCCTACTGTTTTGATATCCAGATTCAGACTGTCAACATAAGTGACAATATGAGGATTTCCCATTGAAACTGCAGTTAATTTGTATTCTTTCTGACCAATATACAAAGATTCATTGATCATTTTATTTTTATGATAAATGACTGGTATCTTTGAACAGTCAATAATTGGTACCTGCATATCAACTTTGGCACCAACGACCTGATCTCCATCAAAAATCAGTTCAACAATCCTTAAACCGGCTTTCGTTTCTATCTTCAAAATCTTTTTATCAGTTAAATGATGATCATAGCAGAATTTAGCAAAACAGCGAATCCCATTTCCGCACATCATGCCTTCACTGCCATCAAGATTAAACATCCGCATTTTAAAGTCATACTGATCTGACTTCAGGATAACGATCATCCCATCGCCACCTATTCCAAAATGACGGTCAGAAATCTTTCTGATAAACTCTTTGTTCATTGGGACATCCTGATGAATACCATCAAAGTAAATATAGTCATTTCCGATTCCTTCCATTTTCGTAAAACTTAATTCCATATTATCACCTTCTTCGTTGTTTACAAAATTTTACCAAAACAATAATTTTTTTTCAATTAATATATCCTATAAATTCTCTTTATTTAATAGTATCACTTACAATTTCAATTTTTTATACTTTTTCTATATATTTTTTTAAAAATGCATATTCAGTTCACAAAGCAAGCATATAGTATACTCAAGAAAGATGAATAATCTTTCTTATGAAGTATAGTTTTTCATTAATTTCCCTTCCCTTTATATTTCATATACTTCAAAAAAAGGACTTTAGATTACTCTAAAAGTCCTTTTTGATTTTCTAAACTATCCTTATAATCCAGATATTCATCATAAGTTGACAATCGATCAATCATACCATCTTCATTGAATTCAATGATCCTGTTGGCAATCGTCTGTACAAACTGATGATCATGGCTGGTAAAAAGAATATTTTCCTTAAATGCTATCAATCCCTGATTTAATGCCTGAATTGATTCAAGATCAAGATGATTTGTCGGTTCATCAAGAACAAGCACATTGGCATCTTCCATCATCATTTTAGCCAGCATACATCTTACCTTTTCACCACCAGAAAGAACATTGGCCTTTTTCAAAGCTTCTTCTCCAGAAAACAGCATTCTTCCCAGCCAGCCTCTTAAATCCTGTTCATAGACATTGCCATCAGTAAACTGTCTTAGCCAGTCCACCAGATTCAGTTCGCAGTCATTGAAAAAAGCTGAATTGTCTTTAGGAAAATATGAACGAGATGTTGTGACGCCCCAGGTAATTTCACCTTCATAGTCTTCATCCTCTCCCATGATGATCTTAAAGAAGGCTTCCGTTGCTTTGTCATCACCTACAAAAGCAACTTTTTCTTTTGGCTGAATAGAAAAAGAAACATTATTAAGCAATTTCTGCCCATCTACCGTTTTACTCAGTCCTTCAACATTTAATACAATATTTCCTACTTCTCTAGCTGGTTTAAAACCAATAAATGGATATCTTCTTAATGATGGTTTAATATCAACCATTTCCAGATTATCCAGCAGTTTCTTTCTTGATGTTGCCTGTTTAGCCTTTGAGGCATTGGCACTAAAACGAGCAATAAATTCTTCCAGTTCTTTTTTCTTTGCTTCTGCTTTTTTATTCTGGTCTTTGGCCTGCTGCAGCTGCATTTGACTATATTCATACCAAAAATCATAATTTCCAACATAAAGCTGAATACGACTGTAGTCAATATCAGCGATATGCGTACAAACCTTATTGAGGAAATGACGGTCGTGGCTGACAACGATCACTGTATTTTTAAAGTTTAACAGGAAATTTTCCAGCCAGCGAATACTTTTAAGATCAAGATGGTTTGTTGGTTCATCCAGCAGCAGAATATCCGGATCACCGAAGAGAGCCTGTGCCAGCAGCACTTTGACTTTCTGATTACCATCAAGATCTTTCATATACAGATCATGGTAATGACTGCTGATCCCCAAACCATTCAGCAGCGTTTCAGCATCTGCTTCTGCATTCCAGCCATCCATTCCAGCAAACTCACCTTCCAGTTCTCCTAAAAGAATACCATCGTCATCGGTGAAATCTTCTTTTGCATACAGTTTTTCTTTTTCCTGCATGATTTCATAAAGGCGTTTGTTCCCCATAATAACTGTTTCAACAACTTTTTTATCATCATAGGCAAAGTGATCCTGTTTTAAAACTGAAAGTCTTTGATTTGCATCAATGATAACTTCACCCTTATTTGGTTCAATTTCTCCTGCTAATATTTTTAAAAACGTTGATTTACCAGCACCATTCGCTCCTATAATTCCATAACAGTTTCCTTCAGTAAATTTAACAGAAACATTTTCAAACAATGCTCTGTCTCCATATCTTAAAGACACATTTTGTGTTGATATCATCACCATTTCTCCTTTCACATAAGCGGCCTTATTATGCCATAAAAAAAACATTTAGGCAATCAAAAAGAACAACACTTCAAGTTGTTCTTCATATCCTGTTATTTTAACAGGCTGTCGATGACTTTGATCATCTCATCGATCTTTTTATCCTGATCATCACTGTTGATGGCATCATGAACACAATGCTTCATATGTGCTCCTAAAATTTCTTTATTTGCCTTTTTCAAAACCGCTTCACAGGCCATCAGCTGATGAGAAATATCAATACAATAACGGTCTTCTTCAACCATTTTCAAAATTCCATCAATCTGTCCTCTCGCCGTCTTGAGCAGACGTGTAATCTGTTTCTGATCGGCCTTCATTATTCAAATCCTTTGACCTGGTAACCAGCTTCTTCAACAGCCTGGATCAAAACTGCTTCATCAACATTTCCTTCAATATAGGCACAATTATTTTCCAGATCAACAGTTGCTTTGACACCTTCAATACCATTTAAAGCTTTATCAACGTGTCTTTGGCAATTTGGACACATCATTCCTTCGATATTCATTTTTTTCATTTTCTTATTCTCCTTTTCTTTATGTTCATTATTATCCACAGAACTGCTTTGAGCATGTTCTGGCTTGAATAATCTTAGTCTTAGAGCATTACTGACAACAAACAGCGAACTAAGTGACATCGCTGCCGCTCCAAACATCGGATCAAGCAGCCAGCCAAAAATCGGATAGAACAGACCAGCTGCAATCGGTATACCAATCACATTGTAGAAAAAAGCCCAGAACAAATTTTCTTTGATATTTTTTATCGTTGCTTTTGACAGTTCGATTGCTGCAACGACATCCTGCAGATCATTTTTCATCAAAACAATATCAGCCGCATCAACGGCAATATCCAAACCTGAAGTCATCGCTATACCTACATCAGATCTGACCAATGCCGGTGCATCATTGATACCGTCACCGACCATAATGACACGATGCCCCTTTTCCTGCATCTGACGAATATGTCTTTCTTTATCCTGTGGCAGCACTTCCGCAATGACATCAATATCCAATGTTTTGGCAATGCTATCAGCCGTCACCTTATTATCTCCCGTCAACATACAGACTGCTAGATTCATCGCTTTAAGCTGTTGAATCGCCTGCTGACTTGATTCCTTTAGCACATCTCCAACTACGATCAGGCCAATCAGTTTTCCTTGTAAAGCATAAAATAACGGTGTTTTGCCCTGACTGGCCAAAGCAGCAAACAATTCTTCAGTTTCCAAAAGATCAACATCATATGCATTCATCAGTTTCTGATTACCTGCCAGGATTACTTCATCATGCCAATAGCCAACCAGCCCCTGTCCTGGTATCATTTCAAAACGGTCTAGTTTTTCAGTCGTAAGCTGATGAGCAGCCACATATTCCTGAATAGCCAAAGCCAAAGGATGTTTTGAATACTGTTCTATCATACCCGCATACTTCATCAGTTCATCTTCTTCTTTGCCTATCGGAAAAATATCAGTAACCTGCGGTTTCCCCTGAGTTATCGTTCCCGTCTTATCCAAAATGACCGTATCACATTTCGATAATAGTTCCAGATGTTCTGCCGATTTGACCAGAACCCCAAGACTGGCTCCTTTGCCTGTAGCAACCATGATAGCTGTTGGCGTAGCCAGACCAAGAGCACACGGACAGGAAATAACCAGCACTGAAATCCCACATGTCAAAGCAAAATGGAAGGTCTGAGTACCTAAGGTCAGCCATAACAGAAAAGTCACCAGAGCAATCATCATCACAACTGGTACAAAGATACCACTGATCTGATCTGCCAATTTGGCAATCGGTGCCTTTGAAGACCCTGCCTCTTCAACCAGTTCAATAATTTTCGATAATGTTGTATCCTGTTTTTCCTTTTTGACTTCAATAAGCATATAGCCATCTCGATTCATTGTTGCACCGATGACCTGATCACCAACATCTTTATCAACAGGAAGACTTTCTCCAGTAATCATGGCTTCATCGATGGACCCATGTCCTTCAATGATCTTGCCATCAAGAGGAATACTCTGTCCAGAACGAACCACTACGATCTGCCCTACCTCTACATCATCAATATTCATTTCTGTTTCCTGACCATCCACCAGGACCACAGCAGTTGCTGGCATCAGTTTCATCAGTTTTTCGATTGCTTCTGAAGTTTTCTGTTTAGAACGTGATTCTAAATATTTTCCTAACGAAATCAATGTCAAAATCATTCCTGCTGATTCATAATACAGCTGCATCATATACTGATGACCACTGGTCAGATCACCTCTACCGATAAAATAGGCCATCATAAATGTCGCATAAAGGCTATAACCAAAAGCTGCGGTCGAGCCCATGGCAATCAGCGTATCCATATTAGGACTGCGATTAAACAAGGCTTTAAAACCACGAAGATAGTAGACGCGATTCAAGATCATAATCGGAATCACCAGACACAGCTGTGTCAGAGCAAAGATCATCATATTTTCATGGCCACTGAATATTGCTGGTATGGGTAAACCAATCATATGTCCCATACACAGATAAAACAAAGGAATTAAAAACACGAATGAAAAAATCAGATTTTTTTTCTTATTTTCATTTTCCTTTTCAATAGTCTTATCCTCATTTTTCTGATGTTCCAGCTGTGCCTGGTATCCCGCCTGATCAACCGCTTTAATGATATCCTGATCAGAAAGAGAATTTTCATCATATTCAACTGTCATGCAGTTATTCAGCAGATTAACATTGACATCTCTGATGCCAGGTAAACTTCGTACTGCTTTATCAACATGAGCACTGCAGGCACTGCAGGTCATGCCCATGACATCATACTTCTTTTTCATTTAACACCTCCCACCCCTATGGGGTATATAAATATCTTACCGGATAATGACTTCAAAAGCAAACAAAACACTCAAAAAAAGATAGAAATCAATCTATGATTTCTATCTCAATAAACTTATAGTTCTTCACCGTTTGTTTCAATGACTTTCTTATACCAGAAATATGAATCTTTCTTATATCTGTTCAATGTTCCAGAATTTTCATCTTCTTCTCTGTCGATATAAACAAATCCATAACGTTTCTGATAACCATTCAGCCAGCTTAACAGATCAGTATATGACCAAGTACAGTAAGCCAGAACACGACAGCCATCATCACAGGCTTTTTTCAGTTCTTCAATATGTCTCTTCAGATAATCAATGCGATACTGATCATGAATCTGTCCATCTTCCAGTTTATCAAAAGCACCTAAACCGTTTTCTGAAATAACAATCGGCAGGTCATAACGTGAAGTAATTTCACGACAGCAGTATCTCAATCCCATCGGATCGATCGTCCAGTCCCAGTCAGTTGTTGGCAAGAATTCGTTGGCTGGTTTTTTATACAGTCCTGGAACTCCTTGAACTTTTGATGTTCCTTTTTTACCAGTCGTATTCATTTCATGAGTTGTTCCTACACCATCTAATGGATTATATTCTACGACACATGTCTGATAATAGTTGACACCCATAAAATCTACCAGAGCAGCTGCTTTTTTTAAGATTGCTTCATCTCCATCTTCAAATTCTGGGGCAACACCATTGGCTTTTAAATACTGCATGGCACTTCTTGGATATCTTCCATATGCATAGACATCCATCCAGAAATAGTTCTGCAGATCATCATAATCTGCTTTCGCCATGGCGTTTTCTGGTTTGCGGTCATAGGCATAACTTGGTGAATAAGCAAAAGATGCACCAACTTTTGCATCAGGCCACATTTTCTTTAAGGCAATAACACTTTTAGCATGAGCCATATTAGCATGATGATTAACCTGATAATATGTTTTCTGCTGATCAACCTTTCCTGGTGGATGCATACCTTCCAGCCAGCCAAAACCAGTAAAGATATTCTGCTCATTCATTGTGATCCAGTATTTGACACGGTCTCCATATCTTTTAAACAAAGTTGTCGCATAATTAACATAATCATCAACGATCTGTCTGCTTTCCCAGCCATGATACTGATCTTCCAATGCCTGAGGCATATCCCAATGATAAACGGTTACCATTGGTTCAATTCCATATTTGATCAGTTCATTGATCAGATTATCATAGAACTGCAATCCTTTTTCATTAACTTCACCATTTCCATCTGGAAAGATTCTGGTCCAGGCAATGGAGAAACGATAGGTTTTCAGTCCCATTTCTGCCATCAGTTTCACATCTTCTTGATAACGGTGGTAGTGATCAACAGCTTTATCTCCCGTTGTTGCCTTAAATGTTTTCCCGGGAATTCTGACAAATTTATCCCAGTTAGAAACACCTTTTCCATCTTCATTCCATGCTCCCTCTACCTGATAGGCAGCCGAAGCACTTCCCCAAAGAAATCCTTCAGGAAAGCCACCTGATTGTTTAAAATACATTTTTTTCCCTCCTTATTATTTTGTATTTTCAACAAATTCATGTTTTTTCTTAGCAACATAATATTTCTGATAATAACCTATGCGTAACAGATCAAAAACCAGCATCATCTGATAATTGAACTGAATGCCATCAAATTTTCCTTTAACATGAATGACATAATCCGCACAGACGTTTTCATAATTAACATATTTGATATTCTGAGTAACCAGAATAATATAGGCTTCACAGATACTTTTCGGAACGATTTCACTGATATAGTATTCCATCGTTCTTCCTGTTGCAGTCATAAAAATAACAATATCATCTTTAGTAAAATTAAAATTTTTATCAAAGCGATGATATTCAATAACTTCTTTTCCCAACGTGATCATATCTGTCTGAAAATCAACAGAAATACTGTTAGAATAAGGTCCGCCGACAATAACGATTCTTTTCTGTCTATCCATTAATTCATAAAGTTCATTTAACTGCTTTTTAAAGTCTTCTTTAGAATCAACTTCAAGATGATCGATCATCGGCTGAAGATCCAGATTCATCATTCTTTCATGAATCAGTTCCAGACGATATTGATTATCGATTTTCAGTTTATGTTCAAAATCATCGATATTTTTATATCCCAATCGTTGACAGAATTTGAGCAGTTCTTCTGTTGTAAACGTTTCATCATCACTGACACAGGGATGATTATGAAAACAAATATCACTGTAATATTTGACAATATAATTGCCAACTTTATACATATAATCATCTTCTAAACAGCCATTTAAATATTTCAGCACTCTGCAGATAACTAATTCCATAACGATTCCTCTTTTCTCATATTTATTATATCAAGAATTCCCTTTGATAACTACATCATTTTAGCAATCCGCTTTATTTTGCCAGAATTTCTTTTTCAAAAGAAACGGCCAGAAAATCATCAAGCATCACCTGCAGTGAATGGTCATGCTGACTGATCCGTTTATCATGATATAAAGGCAGAATATAGCGTTTTTTCGCCGGAATACATAATCCCTGCCCCTTGGAACAGGAAATGATCTGATGATATTGACAGTATCTGTCCCATCTTTTTGAAAACTCAGGATCTGCTTTCAGCCTGGCGATAACATAACTTTCAGTTGCATTCAGATCCATACGATCGATCACATGTTTTGCAATAGCATCTTTCAGTATTCGAGCCAGTGATTCCATTGCAAAGCGGTCTTCATCACTGATATAAACATATGAATTTTCAAACACATGACCTGTAAATTCAACAGCGATATTCAAATCATCAAATACCAGTTCATCTTTCTTGCTATTGATATAGATATGATCATAATACTTCTTTATTTCCTCTATTTGAACAAAACCATAATTATACATATTGCCTAAAGAATATTCCAGACGGTCTGCAGAGAGTTGAGGCATATCATTATCAGCAATCGGATATTGATGATAGTCAATAACATCATTAATGTTGAGATGATAACGATGCAATAAGCTATTTAATTGCTTTGAATTTCTAATGATATCTGCTGTTTCCTCTTCTGTCGATTCCTGCTTAGTATAATCATGATTTAAAAAATCAATCGTATGTGCAAAGACCGGTGTCGCAATATCATGAAGCAAGCCAGCAATAGTCTGTTTCATATCAGCAGTAAAATGCCAGATGATCAAGGCAACACCAACACTATGATCATAGCGCGAATAATACTGACAGTTTTTAAATATAGGAAAACTGGTATATTCTACACCACAGTTCATGCCTACGTCCTTTAACCTCTGCATTTCTTCAAGTTGCATAAAATCCAAAAGAAACCACGGAATATCATGATGATATATTTTCCATAAATCCTGCATTTTTCCCTCCTAAAATATAAACTGATAAATCAGCCCAAACAGTTCTCTTGTATAATACGTAGGAAAAAGCCATAAAGCCGTTTTTCCACTGATTGCATAAGATTCTAATCCCAAATTTTCAGCAATGAGATAAGCACGATACTGATGGAATTCATTAGTTACAATCGTTATTCTTTCTGGCAGATTATTCTTTTCAATGATTTCTTTAGAAAACAACAGATTTTCTCGAGTCGATGTTGAACGGTCTTCTTTATAAATCCTATTGGCATCTATTCCTTTGTCAACAAGATAATCAAACATACACTGTGCTTCACTGATATCTTCATTTTCTCCCTGTCCACCAGAAACAACACAATAGATTTCAGGATGATCTTCAAGATAATCATACGCTGCATCTAGTCTTTCTCTTAGCATCAGACTTGGTGATGTCCCATATACTCGACCTCCTAAAACAACCATGGTCGTCGCTTTATTCGGCTGATAATGCGCATGGCTAAACATCTGATATGAAAAAACAGCGACAAGCACAAATCCTGCAATAAAAAGAACACCTATGATACTCACAACGATTTTACCTAAGGTATTTTGCCAAAAACCCATGATTGTCTGATTGATCCTTACAGAAAACACACCATAAATGATCATGATGCCAAAAAATAACATACCTGCGATGTTACCAATATTGATTAATCCTTTCAGTACGGCTGGCAGCAAATACCAGATAAACATGACTGACCCTAGCAAGATCAGTATGATATTATAAAGTTTCAATTTCATATTTCTCTCCTTTTTCTCTATTGTATAAATGAACATCACAAAAGTAAAACAATTTCTGCTTTCATATTGACAAAAAGAGAAAATTATTATACTGTATTAGTGTAAGTAGTACACTAATACAGTTAGGAGGAATGATATGTTTATTGTTGATTTACAAAGTAAAACACCAATCTTTGAACAGCTCAAAAAACAGATCCTAGAATTTATCTCCATCGGTATCCTCTTACCCAATGATAAACTTCCTTCCGTAAGAAGTCTGGCTTCTCAGATTGGTGTCAATCCCAATACGGTAGCCAAAGCCTATCAGGAACTGGAAAATCAGGGCTATGTCTATTCCGTCAAAGGAAAAGGATGTTTTATTGCTGATAATGAAACCGATCAGCTGATCAAAGATGAAAAACTACAATATTTTCAGACAATTGTAGAAGAAATGAAAAAACATCAGATCAGTCAAAAACAGTTAACTGATCTCATCAATATAATTTATAAGGAGGAAAAACAATGATCGAACTTTCCCATGTCAATAAAGCTTTTGGGCAGAAAGCTGTATTAAAACAATTAAATCTGACGATTCCTACTGGCAGTATTTTTGGTCTGATTGGTCCTAACGGTGCCGGAAAGTCAACTTTACTGTATCTGTTAAATGGGGTTTCTCGTGTGGATTCTGGCAGTATTCGCTATGATGGTCAGGAAGTCTATGAAAATACAGAGGTCAAAAAAGATATTCTGCTGATCAGTGATGATCCTTACTTTTTCCCTCACGCTACAATTCCATCAATGTGTGATTTTTATAAAACCTGGTATCCATCATTGAATGAAGATAATTTATATAAATATACCAATATCTTTTCTTTACCGATAGATAAACCTATCAAGGATTTTTCTAAAGGGATGAAACGACAGACCATGCTGGCGATTGCTTTAGCAATTGCGCCTAAATATCTGCTGTTAGATGAAGCTTTCGATGGTTTAGATCCTGTTATGCGTCTAACTTTTAAAAGGGCCATTACTGCTTTGATTGAAAACAAAGATATGACCGTTATTATTTCTTCGCATAATCTAAGAGAGCTGGAAGATGTTTGTGATTATTTTGGCATTCTTGATCAGGGCACGATATCAACCAGTGGAGAACTGTATGAAACAAAAGATCACATTCATAAGATCCAGCTGGCATTTAAGGAAGAATTAGAGAAAGATCGTTTTGATCATCTAGACCTGCTGTCATTTAAAAAACAGTCCAGGGTCATCAATATGGTAGTCAAAGGTGATATCGCAGATATTAAAACTTATCTGTATTCATTACATCCTTTGATGCTGGAAGTTCTGCCAATCAATTTAGAAGAAATATTTATCTATGAAATGGAAAGAAAGGGGTATGGTATTTATGAAGATGATCAATAAAAACTATTTTCGCTATCTGATCAGACAGAACAAAAGATATTTACTACTGATTTGGCTGATGAGCTTTATTCTGACACCGTTTTTGACAATTAATTTTTTAAATAATGGCAATGGAGAAAATTTTGGTCAGATAGTGTTTATTACTTCAATGTTTGGTTTTCTCATTTCTTTTGTTGTCCCTATTTATCTGTTTACATTCTTACAGAAAAAGAAAAGCAACATTCTGTATTTTTCATTACCGATCAAAAAAGAATCATTATTTATAACGACATCATGTTTTGCGATATTCAGTACGATTGTTCCGGTTATCGTCAATTATCTTATTGCTATCATGATCAAAAACTTCTTTTTACCAGCCTCTTTAGGCAGTCAGCTGTTGTCAGTGATACTTATGATAATCTATATGCTATGCATGGAATCAGTGATTACTGTTATTGTTTTACTGTGTCAGAACCTTTTAGACAGTTATTTAGTCAGCCTTGCCTATATGCTTGTACCTTTTCTGATTTATGGATGCTATATGTTGTTCCTGTCAACATTAGGCAACAATTTTATGCTAGGCAGTGGTAACTATACTGAAGTTTTTAATCCTATGCTTGATTATATCAGTTTCATTTATAATGGTGTCCTCCAGATTAATTACTGTATTGATAATACAGTGATGAGCAGTTTGATACAGATTATTTATTGGCTGATCGTGACCATAGGCTTTGATTTTATTGCTTATTGTCTGTTTAAAAGAAGAACTCTGGAACAAAGTGAAAATTATACACGTTCTGTCTTTATTTATCCATTATTAATAACCCTGATTATTTTTTCACTGATGCTAGCTATTTATCATAACGAATTTGATGCAAATATGATGACTTTTTATATTCTTATCTTTGTGTTCTATCTGATGATGTATTTCTTCGCTATCAGAAAAGTCAGATTTACATGGAAAATGCCTGCTGTTTTTATTGCTTTGATCATATGTTGTATGGGATTTGCGAATGCATTTGAAAACACCAAGGGATTTGGCATAATGTCAGAATATCCTAAAATCACAAAACAAGATGAATTTTACTTTAGTATCAATTCAAAACAGCCTTTCCTTTACAAAAATGAAAGAACAGACTATATGTCTATTGACAGCAAAAACAAAAACACAACAAAACTGATGTATGAATTTCATCATCGCCTGCTTAGTGAAAATATGATTACCCCTATACAAGATATTGAGGGTGAAAACTATTTAGCAGTTATTTCTATTTCATATCATAATGATGTAAACTCAACATACCGATCTTATATGTTGACAACTGAAAAACAAATTGAGGAATACATCAGACTATATGATGAATTTTTAAATACAGTAGCAACTAACCCACAATATACATGTCATCATGATAGTTTTTATTCTGCTGAATAATACCAAGAACTATAGTAACGCCTACAGGTCATTTTATAAAGGGGCTGTAACGAAATAACTTTTTAAAGAGCTGATTTTGTTTCAGCTCTTTTCTTTTTCTGCTTTTAGGCAATAAAAAAACATCTTCTCTCTTTTCCTGGTCTCAAGATGCAATATTTTTATTGATTTTTCTTCTGTT
>CASETM010000086.1 GCA_949290865.1 uncultured Bacillota bacterium | reverse complement strand
GGATTCGAACCCGTGAATGCATGCGTGAAAGGCATGTGAGTTAACCGTTTCTCCAACGAGCCACATGGCGCTTGAAGTAGGACTCGAACCTACGACCGATCGGTTAACAGCCGATTGCTCTACCGACTGAGCTATTCAAGCACTGGAGCGGGTGATGGGAATCGAACCCACGTAGTCAGCTTGGAAGGCTGAAGTTCTACCATTGAACTACACCCGCGTAAATCTTACTGCTTGATTATAATATCATCATTAGTGATATATTGCAAGATGTTTTTTTCATTTTTTTAAATAAGTTTTTTTGAAAAGAGATAGCCTCAACTATCTCTTTATTCTTCATCACTTTCAGCTGCTGGCAAAACGATGACAAATTCAATGGCATGACCATGCGTATGAGTATATGCGCTGATCGTTCCATGATGCTGTTCAACGATCGTTTTGACGATAGACAGTCCCAGACCTGTTCCCATTCCTGAAGACCGAGCCTGATCACCAATCGCAAACGGTTCAAAAATCTGGCTAAGCAGTTCATCTTCAATGCCAACGCCATTATCTCCAATCGTCAGATAAATCTGATTATCCTTTTTTTCCAGAGCAACCGAGATCACTGTTCCCTGCCCGTTATACTTAAGCGCATTGCCAATCATATTTTCCAGCAGACGGGAAAACATCTTGCGATCCAGTCGACAGACGATCCTGTCTTCAGGAATCATAATATCAAGTTCAAACTGACGCATTTCAATTTCATGATATTTATCAGCCAGAAACTGTTTGACCTCTTCACATATATCGACAGATTCCAGATCAAGCTGATATTCTGGATGATTGATCCGATTATAGGCAAACAGGGCATCTATCAGATCATTTGCAACCACCGCTCTTGAATGAATTGTCTGTAAATAGCGTTTTTCATCTTCCTGAGCCACTTGATGATTTAACAGAACATCGGAAAAACCTTTGATAACGGTAAGTGGTGTCTTGAGATCATGAGAAATACTGGCAATAATACGCTGTCGATCTTCATCAATCTGTTTCTTTTCTTTTTTTGACTGTTCCAGTTCATTGACCATATCAATAAATTCATGATAGGTCTGCTGCAGTTCCAAAGGAATTTTCTCTTCATTGATCCTGATTTCTTCATCCTGACGGTAATGTGCAATAGCTTTGCGAAACGGTACGAAAAATCTTTTGGTCACCCTGACAAAAACATAGATCTGAAACAAGACCAGAAACAGAAATATCGGTGTCATATAAAGCCAGATCCGGTTGTTTTCTTCGATGATGCGAGTATAGGCCGCATCATCCATTTTCGGTGAAACAAAGACCGCGATACGCAACTCTCCATCTTTATTTTCAAAGGTAGCTTTTTCAATATTCATCTTATGATTGAATGATCCCTGCATCAGACTCAGTTCTCTTTCATTCAGGCTGCCACGCTCTGCAAACAGTGTTCCCGAAACGATCTGGTATTGCTGATTCAGCAGACACTGATCATATATATAGCTGATATTGGCCTCTGAATCATACTGTTTTAAAGTCACTGAATACAGTTTATGATTTTCATCATCTTCTACAATTGAGACATCATAGAAAAAATAGCTGTCATGATTCACAATAAAATCCAGATCATCATAATGAATATTCTGCCTGATACGCTCATCCGAAGCATATAGCATATCGCCAAATCCTGCATCAAAAACAATAAAAGAACTATTATTCAAATGATGGATAGGAATATCCTCATAACGTTCATCCGTCAGTTCATCATCATATGCCAACAGATCATACATGACTGGAAAAGCATTGTTCAAACGGCTGGATGTTAGATGCCCAATAAAACTGTAAAAGATAAATATCAGCAAGGAATACGTCATGATATTCACAACACATAAAAAGGCAAAACTGTGATATTTATTTCTTATCTTCATAGTCAAATTTATAGCCCAGTCCTCTGATTGTCTTAATATAGCGAGGCAGTGATGGCTGATCTTCAATTTTCGCTCTGATTTTTGAAATATGAACCATCATGGTATCATCATCATGAATATAATAATCATTGCCCATGGCTTCATACAGCTGTCCTTTGGTAAAAACACGTCCTGGTGATTTCATCATCTTGAGCAGGATCTTTAATTCACAGGCTGTTAGCGGCACGGTCTGACCGTTTTTTTTCAGTACCATTTTATCCTGATCATATTCTAGTTCTCCCAGTTTAAGCAATGATGAAGAAGGATGCTGAACATTCTGTGATTCAAAATCATAGGTTCTACGCAGCAGCGCTTTGACATTCGCGATCACCTCCAAAGGATTAAACGGCTTAATCATATACATATCGGCTCCCAGTCCCAGTCCCAGAATCTTATCCTGATCCATCGACTTGGCAGAGAGCACAATAATCGGCATATGACTGAACTGACGAATATTTTTGATTGTTTCATAGCCATCCATTTTCGGCATCATGATATCTACGATCAGCAGATCGATTTTTTCTTTTCTGATGAAATCTATCGCACTCTGTCCATCTGTAACAGCATAAACGTGAAATGCATCATTTTCCAGATACAAAGATAACAGTTCAATAATATCTTTGTCATCCTCAGCAATCAAGATGTTATATTTCATATTTTCCCTCCTTGTCATATCTCTTTTTATGTACGAAAAAAGGGCCAAAGCATCAAAAACTTCTTCCCTTTTTCCTGGCTACAAAAAAACAGATCATCTACTCTATCATTATTATATTTTATATTATTCTTCATGTAAACAGAAAGACATAGCCCTGAAACCGTCATATCATAATCCATCAAGCCATAAAAAATTTAAAGTCTGTGTGCTTTTCCTTACTGTTATTTTTTCTGAATAATTTTCTGATAATTATCCAGAGACTGATTCCAGCTAAGATACGCTTTATCCTGACGGTGATCATGAAGATCGTAGTGTTCATGAAGATATTCTCCCATATAGTCTGTCACCTTCATCGCTCCCGTATAATTCAAATGATCTCCAGCATCTCGAGTATCCTTCAGCCAGTCTATTCTGATCGAAGGTTCCAAATTTAAATCAAGATAAGTCACACCTTGCCCACTGGCATAATCCATGATTCTGTTATGTTTAGCCATATCCCAGTTCACCGGACTTGGAGCACTGACAAAAACAAGCTCAATACCACGGTCTTTGCAGGTCTTAACGATTCTGTCGAGAAAATACTGATTGAGCATGGGAATCGTTTTTCGCTGCTCTGTTGCTTTCATATACTGCGAAAGATCCGTCAGTCCCTTGATTCCTGTACTGTAGTCAAACCCTTTCAGGACATTATTATATGTATAGTTGACCGTTCCACTGAGATCATCTTCTTTTAAAGTCTTCCATCTATCATGATAATGAAAGATAGGGAAAATATCACCGAGCTTGCTTGTAATCGGTTCAGAAACCATGAAAGGACGGAAAATTGTGTCTGTCTCCACGACAACTACTGATGGATTCTGATCCTTTAATGTTCTCTCCAGCAGACTTTTGGTATAGTATAATGGCTGTCCAGAAGTTGCACAGACATATGATGTAAAACCATGCTGCTTATACATTTCCATCGGTGAAAAAGAAGAATATGCTTCACTGTCACCTAATATCAAAACATCGATCGTATTGCGTTCTTCGCTCAAAATACCATTGGCTGAAATATCTTTCATCCCGGAACTGTCCAGATTGTCTTTTGGCAGGAAAATATAAGATGTATAATGAAAGATCAAAAGCAGGATCATGAAGAAAAGGAAAACACGGCTGCAGCTTTTTAAACGACTGGTCAATATCATTCTTTCCACCTCCTAGAACTGTGCATACATCGGATCAACGGGAACATATCCTGATCCATATGCACCAAATATCACAATCATCAAAATCAACATGTAGTAAACGGCCCAACGCACTGGAACCGGCTTGCTGGCCAGGGTTTTGCGCAGATCGTACTTCTTTTCCTTGAACACACTGATGATAAAAACAATCAGGACTGCAACCAGCACGATCATCACATCTTGCCTGTCAACACCTAAATAGAAAAGCATGTCAGAAGGAACGGCAGTAGATGCAAACGATGTGATCATACGATAAAACATTTTCATTCCTGTACGCAAACCATCTGCCCGGAAAAAAAGTTCCCCGATACAGACAAAGACAAAAGTACGCACGATCTGCATGCTCTGATACAGTTTGTGATGCGAATCAATTTTCATTTTTTTCAACATTTTTTTATGAAACGGTAGCAGTAAATTTCCTGCCAAGATCAAAGCAAAATGATAAAGTCCAAAAAATATATAGTTCCAGCCCACGCCATGCCAGAATCCATTGCAAAGCCACACTGCCAGTAAAGCAATCGCCCCAACGAGCAGCGGTCCATAATAATGCCCTATTTTTTTTCTGGCTTTAACCGTAAGCTTCTTAGAAAAACGCGACATTGATACCGGATAGAAAACATAATCCTTAAACCATGTTCCAAGCGTGATATGCCAGCGTTTCCAGAACTCTGAAATCGTCCTCGAGAAAAATGGCTGACGGAAATTTTCCGGCAGACGAATCCCAAAAATTTCAGCCGTCGCAATAACGATATCCATCGTCCCTGAAAACTCCATATATAGCTGTATCGTATAGGCTACAGCCCCAAGAAAAATAATCGCACCAGGATAATAATCATAGTGGCTGAAAATTTCTTTGACCAGCGGATTCAAACGGTCAGCAATGACCATCTTTTTCATCAGTCCAAAAAGGATACGTTGAATACCAAAAGTCAGCTGTGAATAAGTGATGCTTTTCCCTGCAAACAAAGCCTGTGCCGTCTGAGTGTAGCGACAGATCGGCCCTTCCATGATCTGTGGAAAAAAACTCAGATATAAAGCCAGTCGGCCCAAATGGTCATCAGCAGCAACTCCACGATAAACATCCACAAGATAAGACACTGCCTGCAGTGTATAGAAAGAAATTCCAATCGGCAGCAGCCAGCGAGTTACCGGTAAAGCCAGCGGCAATCTGATGATTCTGAAGAAAACATTGATATTTTCGGCAAAGAAAGGAGCATACTTTAGTCCAACAAGCATTCCCAGATGAATCACTAAGGCCAGGAGCAAAACATATCTTTTTCTGGTTTTGATCTGTCGTTCCACAATCCGATACTGTTTTTTATCCAGCAGCGTTTTCTGTTTTGTCAGCTGCTGATTGAAATGCTGAAACCACAGACCAAAATGATGAATGGATAAACTGGAAAACACTATATAAAACAGCAGTCTGCCGCTGATCGACCAGAAGAAAACATAGCTCGCCGCCAGTAAAATGAACCATCTTCGTTTGGCAGACGTCAGCTGATAAATGATCATCGTTACCGGCAGAAACAGCAAGGCATATGTTAATGAATAGTAAGAGTTCAAGTTTAACCCTCCATTTCATCTTCAATCAAACGATTTACCAGCATAAAGATACTTTCTGCAGAATTCAGATTATTTTCCGTAATTTCCACCGCTGGAATCATAATATCAAAAGCCTCTTCCAGTTCAGCAATCAAAGAAATGATTGCCAGTGAATCTAAATAATGATCACTAACCAGGGTTTGACAGTTTACATCAATATCTGGTTCAATTTCTAATAAAATATCATAAATTTTTTCCATTTTCTTTCTTTCCTTTCTTTTATAGATCTGTATAGTAAGGCTGATTAAAAAACGATGTCTTTTTAGACAGGCGAACCGACTGCAGATACTCATCTTTGATCAGAACAATATCTGGCAGATCCCTTGTCAAAAACAGCGAAATTCCTTCAGTAGGACAGTAGGCCCCGGTATTCGCAAAGACAAAAATATCATCGATCTTTAATTCATTGACCGCTAACTGCTTGATCAGAATATCGTTGATCGTACATAACGAACCACAGATATTCCATTTTTCAGGCAATTGATCATGGGCAATTTCCTCATGATCACGGATAAGTTCATACTGTGGCGTTTTCATTGCCATGCTTTGCCCGTAATAAACCAGATGATGAATCCCACCATCGACAATCGCATAGTTTTCATCACGATTGGTTTTGACATCAACAACCTTCGTCAAATAATAACCACAGCAGGCTGCCAGGCTTCTGCCTATTTCCAGGACAATTTCCATTTTTGGATTCAACTGTCTTAACAGCTGTGAAAAGCCTTCCAGATAAGGTTCTTCATCGAAATGTGAACCTAAAAAATAATCTACCGGTAAGCCCGGTCCATATTCCAGCACTTCTGTTTCAAACTGATACAGCTGCTGCAGTTTACTGATAAGATCTGTCAGCATCGTGATTTCTTTTTTTATGCGCTGCAGAGAATGTTTCTGGGTTCCAGAAAAATACTGAATACCTTTAATATGCAGATAAGGATAATGCTGACGATTTTCAATAATATAACGCAGACATTCCTGATCAACACCAAACTGATTGCCACTGCTTAAGCGAATGATCACATGGATCAGACGCTGACAGTTAAGTGAAATTTCCACCAGCATCAGCAGCTGCTGTAATGATTCCACCGTATAGACAGCAGTTTCATCATCATGTTCGATCAGCCTTTGCAGATCCTTTTTTTCTTTATAAACACCAGAAAGTACGATTTTCTGTTTTGGGATATTTAAACGTTCACATATGTCCATTTCCCCTGGTGAACAGATTTCATAAAAATCAACATCCTCAGTGATTTCTTTCAGAATAAAAGTATTGGCTTTGGCGGCATAGCAGAGTCTGACATTTTCAGGAAAGACAGAGCGGAAATAATGAATCCTATCTTTCAAACGTCTAATATCAAAGCAGTATAAAGGGGTTTGATAATGATTAAGTATTTTTTTGATCATTTTGTGATCCATGATATTTTCCTCCTTGAGCATTGTGCAGCAGCAGCTGACGGTCGATCTTTCCATTTTTGGTTAAAGGCATGGCTTCAACCTGATAGATTTTTCCTGGAATCATAAATCCCGGCAGTGATTTTTTTAATGCTGCAGCAAAATGTGATTTATCAATATTGCCAACATAGAATGCATAAAGTCGATGATGTTTTTCATCATAAAGACAGCAGCATTGAAAAACTTCGGCAATATCTAAAGCCTTCTTTTCAATTTCTTCCATTTCAATCCGATGTCCCTGGTATTTGATCTGAAAATCCTTTCTGCCACAAAAAACCAGTTCATGATCTTGATTAAAATAGCCCAGATCGCCAGTAAGATATACGCGATCGGGATAAAGCTGATGACGTGGATCCTGTACAAAACGTTTATGGGTCTCTTCGCTGTTATTGTAATAGCCTAAGGCCAAAGTGCGTCCACGAACACAGATTTCACCAGCAGTGTGTGGTTCCTGGATCATTTTATTCTGTTCATCAACCAGAAAAACCTCTTCATTATGAAAAGCTTTTCCGATTGGGATAACATCTTCATAGTTTCTATCTCTGTCAATGATATGATACGTACAGTTACACGTGATTTCAGTTGGTCCATACAGATTGACAAACATGGCTTCTGGCAAAGCTTTCTGCCACGCCCGTAAATGCTTGACAGGCATGATTTCACCACTGAACATGACCTTGGATACACTTTCAGGTACACGATAGTCTAGACCATGGAATGTACAAATCAGACTTAAGGCTGAAACCGCCCATATCAATGTCGTTATCTGATGGAAACAGATATATTCAATCAGTTCAACAGGGCGAGAAAAGAGTCTTCTGGGAATAATGACCAGCGTCGCTCCTGTTTTTAAACATGAATAGATATCTTTGACTGATACATCAAAATCAAAGGGAGCCTGATTGCCAATACGTTCATGCTGTGACAAAGAAAATGTTGCTGTAAAATCATCAATGAAATCGATCGTAGACTGATGAGAAATCAGAACACCTTTGGGAATTCCTGTTGATCCTGATGTGAAATTCAGGTAGAGAGGATTTATATCTATAGTTGTTTTTAAAAGGTTATTGATTTGTTTTGGTTCGTATTCTTCTTTCTTCATCTCTTCGATTAGAAATATATGTGTTTTAGGAAATAGTGCTGCTGCCTGAATATAATTATTTTTACAGGTAATCATATAGGGTGTTTCTATAATTGCTATGATTTGTTTTAATCTTGCCTCTGGCAAGTCCGGATTTAACAATGAATAATAATTTTGAGAATATGCAACACCGAAAAATGCATAAAGAGCATCTATTCCTTTATCCATAAAAATTATGATCGGATTGTTTTGAATTTTTCTGTTTTGTAAATACGCAGCAACACGACAGCTGGTATCTCGCAGCTGTTCATATGTACATTGATCATTTTCATCAATCACAGCAGTTTTGCTTCCATATCTTTGGACACTGTTTTCTAAGTAATACATGATATTGTTCATCTTTCTGGCTCCCTTCCGGATAACGGCCTTAGCTGATATCCACTTACAGTATAAGAACCAGTTATTTATTTATTATTTAGGAAACCTTAACTTTTGTAAGGAATTAAAAAAATTGATCATCAGATCGATTTTATTTCATACCCAAGGAATCATCTCCATCAAAAATGAACAAAAAAACAGACTCTGCCTTTAAACAAAAAAGCAAAGTCTGTCCTAAAAGTTATTATTTTGATAATACTCTCCAAATCTCTATTTTATTCACTGTCTGCTGCTTCAGCAGCACTGCTATCCGTTTCCTGATCTGTAGTATTTTCCTCTGAACTGTTCCCTGTCGAATCGTTTTCTTCATCACTGTTTCCACTTGATGAGGAATCCTGTGATGTAGAATCGTCAGCATCATCTTTTTCTGCGCTGTCATCTTTTTTTATATCTTTTTTACTGTTGGACTGCTGTGATTGACTTTCCTGTTCATTATCATCAAGCTGTTCCTGCAGATCATCAATCTGTTCTTGCTGATCAATGTAGTTTTCATAAGCAAGATAGCCACCAGCACAAACACCAGCAATAATGACAAGAATAAGCAAAAACAAGATCACCGTAGACAGCCTGAAACGTTTCTCTTTTCCTTTTTTTACTTTTGTTTTCGTTTTACGTTTTGTTTTGTGTTTTGTTTTTTTTACAGTTTTTTTACCAGGTTCAGGTTGACTGTCAGTATCTTCTTCATCTTGAATTTCAGCTGTATCCTCCGCTTTTTCCAATTCTTCCGGATCATCATCAAATTCAAATCTTTTTACCATCCATATCACCTCGAAAATAAATATGTCAGACTAATATGAATTGAATATAAACTTTCACATTTATCCAATAAAAATCTGCACTACAGGTATAGACATTTCAATAAAAATAATGATCACCATGTTTTAGATTTATCTATTTTATAAATACACAGACTCACTAATATAATAAAAAAATCGGTCATAAGACCGATTATCCAATAACTGCATCTTCAGCCGTGTAGTTTCCTAATGAATTCTCTTTGACCTGAATGCATATATATGATATTCCTTCATCTGCCGCGGCACTGAACTGACGTTTTGCCTGGGGAGCGATTCTGATCCAGTCACCAGCCTTTAATGCGATTTTTTCATCATCGATCACAACAGCTCCACTTCCTGATAAAACTGCATATATTTCTTCATTTTCCTTATGAGCATGAACAAAAGGTATCTCCTGTCCCGCTGCAAGCTGATTAACGCTGATTTCTGCACCTGTTAAATTTAAAATATCATGTAATTCGATACGCGCCTGATTTGGTACGCTTGCTTTCGTATATTGTTTCATAAAATCTCCTTTCTTTACTTTAAAATACTGCTTTTTTCACCTGAAAACAAGTACGCACCTTTTGGTAACTACATGTACAATTCTTATAAATAAGCTATAATATACACGAACTGAAAAAGCAGCCAGTCTGCAAAAGTATTGAGAAGATATATTTTGATATGATGAAAATTTTTGAGAAAGGAGCACAAAGATCACTGGATTGCAGTGACACTCAGTAAAAAAATGAAATCAAAAAATGAATTACCAGAATGTCCAATCGCTACGACCATTGCACTGATTGGCAACAAATGGAAACTGCTGATTATCAGAAATCTGATGATTCGCCCTTGGCGATTCAATGAACTGTTAAAATCATTACAGGGAATTTCTCAGAAAGTACTGACAGAAAATCTAAGACAGCTGGAAAATGACGGTATTATCTATAGGAAAGACTATCATTCAAATCCTCCAAAAGTAGAATACGGCATGACAGAAACAGGAATGAAACTGCAGGATCTGATTAACAGCATGGCATCATTTGGTCAATATTATAAGTCTCAGCTATAAAAAAACTTACGGAAACCGTAAGTTGCTTTTTTTATGGAGCGGGTGATGGGAATCGAACCCACGTAGTCAGCTTGGAAGGCTGAAGTTCTACCATTGAACTACACCCGCATCTGTTTTTTGGTGCCCAGGGCCGGACTCG
>CASETM010000085.1 GCA_949290865.1 uncultured Bacillota bacterium | reverse complement strand
GGATTCGAACCCGTGAATGCATGCGTGAAAGGCATGTGAGTTAACCGTTTCTCCAACGAGCCACATGGCGCTTGAAGTAGGACTCGAACCTACGACCGATCGGTTAACAGCCGATTGCTCTACCGACTGAGCTATTCAAGCGTCTTATTAATGCTTAACCATATTAGCATACCTTCAGTATATAAATCAAGAGGTTTTTCAAAAAAAATAAAATTAATTGACGGTAAATATAGAAAATAAAAAACATATATATTTTATATACCGCTCAGTCAGTGATTAATGATATAATTGACTTAATAGATGGGAGGTTATGGATCATGGATAAACAAAGACAAGAGGCAATGGCGAAAGCGTATTCATTTGTTGTTTATCAGGAGAGTGAGCAGGCTGATCAGAATACTGAAGAAAATAAGTTTGACGCAATGTGGCAGAGTATTTACGATGTCTGTAAACTTGTGAAGTTTCAGATCATCGATGATATCAGTCAGGAAGAATTTGAAGAAGCCTGTCAGTGGCTGATTGAGACACAATCACTGACAGAAGATTATAAAGATTTTCAAATGGAATTTTGAGCTGTTACAAAAAAATGCTGTCTTTTTTTGAAAAGTCTGGGATCTGTATAAGCTCATGCAGATCACGACCTTCTATAATAGAATTGGTATACGCCAATGGTGGCGAAGAATGGAGAATAATATGGAAAAATATTTAATCGTTACAGATACGACCAGTGCCATGGATAAAGATATTGCTGAAAAATACGGGATTGAACTGGTAGCGTTAAGTGTTATCATCGATAAACAGGAGTACAAGGATCAGATAGATATTTCTACCGAGCAGCTTTACGATATGCTTAGAGACGGAAAAATTCCATCAACTAGTCAGCCAAACACTGGCTATCTGCTGGAAACCATGGAAAAATGGAAAAAAGAAAATTATGAAGCAATTATTGTCATCACCTGTTCAGCAGATCTTTCAGGAACCAATAATGGCTTTCATCTAGCAAAAGATACAGTAGGACTGGACAATATTTATATTTATGACAGTCGTCAGGTCGGGGCACCAGTCATGGATATGGCGATTCGGGCAAAACAGCTGGCTGATGAAGGAAAAAGTGTAGAGGAAATATTAAATATTCTCAAAATCAAAACAGAAAACAGCTATTCTTTTTTGTATCCTGATAACTTTATTCAGTTATCAAGAAGTGGCAGACTTTCACCGATGGCAGCGAGAATGGCTAGCATGTTAAAAATCAAAGCTTTGCTTTGTCTAGATGAACAGGGGAAAAGTGTTGATAAATATGCAATGTGCCGTACTGAAGCTAAAATACTGAAACTTGTTTTAGATAAATTTCATGAATTAGGGGTGAATGCCAAAGAACATAAAATTTATATCAGCCATGCTGATAATATGGCTTTTGCGAAAAAAGCGAAACTGCTGATGCAGGCAACCTTCCAAGGGATTGAAGTTGAAATTAATAATCTGCCAGCGGTATTGACATGTCATGGCGGACTAGCTTGTTGCTCAATGCATTCAACGTTAAATATTTAGGAGGAATGCAATGAAAGTTATTGATATGCATTGTGATACAATATTGGCTTTGCATGATCTTAAAAAAAATGGACAGGCAGGATCATTGCGACAGAATCAGCTCAATGTCGATCTGACCAAAATGCAGGCAGCACATTATATGCTGCAGAATTTTGCGATGTTTGTTCATTTAAAAGATAATGAAGACCCTGTTCAAAAGGCATCACAGCTGATTGATCGATACTATCTGGAACTGGAAAAGAATAAAGATATCATCAGACCAGTCTTTTCATATCAGGATATTATTGATAATGAGAAAAGAGGACTGATGAGTGCCATGCTGACATTAGAAGAAGGAGCAGTGGCGAAAGATCTCGCCATGCTGCGTAACTACTATCGTCTTGGAGTCAGGATGATTACTTTAACTTGGAATTTTCCTAATGGAATAGGACATCCCAATTTTACGAATACCGGAGAGTTCGAGGATTTATATCGTATCAATACCAAGGATGGATTAACACCTTTTGGTATCAAATATATTCAGGAAATGGAAAGATTAGGGATAATCATTGATGTGTCTCATCTTTCAGATGCGGGATTTTATGATGTTTATCATCATACCAGCAAACCGTTTGTTGCCAGTCACAGCAATGCCCGTTCAATCTGTCGGGCAGCGCGCAATATGAGCGATGATATGATCTTAAAACTGGCCAGCCGAAAAGGTGTCATGGGAATAAATTTCTGTGGTGATTTCCTGATTGAAAAGCCAGGCGGACATGCCAGAAGCTGTATCAAGGACATGGTCAGACATATTCTATATATTAAAGAGCTGGCGGGAATTGACTGTATTGGTCTTGGCAGTGATTTTGATGGGATTGAAAACAATCTGGAAATAGAAAACTGCAGTCAGATTGGACAGCTTAAAGAAGCTTTATTAGCTGCTGGCTTGACTGCAGAAGAGATTGATAAAATTTTCTATAAGAATGTTTTAAGAGTGTATCATGATATATTAAAATAAGACAGGAACTGTTGTGAATCCACAGAAGGGTTTACTTCAGTTTTATCCTGTCTTATTGATTTTATAGGTGACTTGTACAGTGGGGACATCTGGTTGCTTCTGTTGATATTTCACTTTTACAAAAAGGACAGATCCTGGTTTTTGGTTTTGGTGTTTCGTTTTTAGGTTTTCTTAAGGCGTTCATTCCTTTGACAATCATAAAAATAACAAAAGCCATGATCAGAAAATTGATCAGTCCAGTAATAAATAGACCATAGTTGATCGTTGGAGCACCTGCTTTTTGTGCCGTGCTTAACGTTTTGTAGCTTTGTCCATCTAAAGCGATAAATAAGTTGGTAAAATCTATTTTTCCAGTGATCAGACTGAGTGCTGGCATGATGATGTTGTCAACAAGAGAAGTGACCAGTGAATTGAAAGCACCACCAATAATGACCCCAACAGCCAAATCGATCATATTGCCTTTTAAGGCGAATTCTTTAAATTCTTTCAGCATATTTCGACAATCTCCTCTCACACAGAGTATCATATGATAAAAAAAAAGACATCGCAATGTCTTTTTTTCGTATGTTATTCTTATTTGGGAGGATAAGAATAAATAGTTAGAGTATAGAGGGAATATGAAAATCTATTTCTAACTACAGCTACAGTATAGAAAGAAAAGATAATCAAAAGATGGGTGAATTATCGAAAAATGTGTGATGTAAACAGCGTGAAAAATTTAACTGTATTCTATTGAATAAAACCTGACTTTGGTATCCGGCATTAAAACATAGTGATAGTTAAAAAAACAGCAGAAAGTCAATTTAAGATTTCCTGCTGTTTTATTATATTTTGTAGTTGAATATCTGTTTGATTTGTCTTTCTGTAAGATAATAATTTGTTAATGGCAGATTGGTCATGCTTTCAAGATCTTTTATAAATCTGCTTGAAGAAGTAATGTTGATGTATTTGTTTTCACCTTTTCTCACTCTAAAGCTTCTTACGAATTTTATGATTTCCGAAGTACTGTATCTGTTGTCCAGAATCTTAAACTGCAGTAT
>CASETM010000084.1 GCA_949290865.1 uncultured Bacillota bacterium | reverse complement strand
TGGATTGTCTTAAAAAGACACATAATATGCCAAGCAAATGGAACATACTGCTGGATGAAGCATTGAATTACTACATAGAATCTACTATGTAATTCTAGTTATGAAAAAATTCATTTTTTCATAACTTATTTGACACTACCTATCTCTTAATACTATTATATATGATAAAAACCGATATAGATATAAAAACGGTCACTTTCAAAAAAAGTGACCAAGACCGCTCATCACTGCCTTCATTCCATACGAATAGAAAAATAAACCAATTGGCTTGCATAAAATATTGATCATCATATATCTTTTCATTGACATTTCTGTTAACCCAGCAATCATACAAAGCAGATCATCAGGCATACCAGGCAATAGGATTGCAACCGCAAAAAAGATATCGAACTTTTTCCCTTTATTAAGCCATGCTATATATTTATCAAATGTTTTTTCATCAGTCACCTTTAAAATAAAACTTTTTCCATACATTTTCACCATTTTAAAAACAAGATATGATCCCACCAGCAAACCAATATAATTATAAATAAAACCTGATACCGGACCAAAAAAGATAATGCCTATTGCAGTGCTTACACCTCCTGGAATAATAGGAATAACGACTTGAATGACCTGGATAAGAATAAAACCCATTGGTGCAATCCATCCCAAATTTTCCAGATACAGCTGCAATACCTCTGGATTTGTTAGCAGCTGCTTCTGTGCTAAATATATCAGCAGCAAACATAATGATAATGTACATATTGCTGCTAACCATTTTGTATATTTTAATGTCATCCTGTTCACCTCGATGAAAGTATAACCACCTAAAATAATTCTATCCTTTATCGATTCTTCATTTTTTCTAAATTCGAGTTTCTGTATCATTCACTTATCCCTTTTCCATAAAAAAACAGCCAGAAATTTCTGGCTGAATCAAAAAAACTATCAGACATAAAATTCTTCCATGGTATCAAGACATAAACAGGCAAGCTTTCCACCAGGATAACAGGCACCACAGTCAATATCGATAAAATGATGCTGATGATAAATCTCTGGTTTATGTGAAATCATGAAAGTTGGTGTATGCCCAACAATAACATATTTATCATCAAAATAAGGAACATCAAAATGAGGTCGCGCCCAAACAAGATCATTAATATCATATTTATCTAATGATTTTTCAGCATCAAAATGATCAATCCCTGCATGAACAAGCAGATATTCTATATCATTTACCTTGATTTCTTTATAAGCCTGAAAGTTCATAATATAATTTATAATTTGTTGTCTTTCTTCATCAGATAACTTTATAAAATCCTGGATTGTCTGATCACCACCATTAACGATCCAATTCACATAATCTAACATCTGTTCTTCACTTAATTGTGCAAGTGTTTCATCAGTTATTTCCTGACAAAGCCAACGCAAACATTTTATTGCCATTAATTCATGATTTCCAATTAATCCATAAACGTTTTCTCGCTCCATCATATCCTGCAGAATTTTAATAGAATGTTTTCCACGATCGATGACATCACCAAGAACATATAGTATATCATTATCGGAAAATTCTATTTTATCTAGCATTTCTTTATATTTATCATACATTCCATGGATGTCACTTATAACATAAATCATGAATCCTTCCTCCACCTGTTTTGGATATAAAATATTATGAAAATTATTTTCAATATAATCAATAAACATATAAATATCTTTATTTATTATATACCGAAATCATTTTTTTACAATCATTGACACAACCACCAAAATCAATGACATAAATATCTATTTTAGCTGTGAAAGCTATATCTTCTTTACAAATAGATTTTTCCTCAAAGCTAAAAACATCACCATAAAACCTAAAAAAGTAATAATACCAACAAAAACAAACATGCTACTCAATCCCAAATAGTCTTGCAGAATACCACCCATGATACTTCCTAATGCATAACCAAAGCCTGTTGTCATAATACCAATAAAGGTCTGTCCCATCATCTGATCATCTTCTTGCAGATAATCATTGACATAATATGTGACTGTTGCAGTTAACAAACCATACGATAAACCTTGAAAAATCATACCAACTATCAAAACAAAAAGATTAGGAGCCATGCAGATAATCATATTTCTGAGTAAATAAAATATTGCTGCAACAAATAACAATATTTCTGATTTATATTTTTTAAGTAATCGATACGTTATTGTCATTACTGGCATTTCACTGGCAGCCATAAAAAAAACCGCTATACCATATAATGATGTATTTCCTCCTAAATTTTTTACAATATTGATTAAATATGTTGATAAACTCGTTGCACCAGCGTACATACAGCCAAAACCTAATAAAATCCAAAAAAACGTTCTATATTTTTTAACTATTTTGAAAGCAGAAGATGTTTTCTCTTTTTTCGTTTTTTCTTCTATTTCAAAATCTGGTAAAGTATATAATAACCCAATAAGCAAGATACCAAACAGTAAATGTATATAGGCAATAATTTCTGGATTAAATATTGAAATAAGTTGTCCGATAACAACAGCTCCAATAGCATAAGAAACTGAACCGAACCCTCTCGATAAACCAAAATTAATGTAATTTCCTTTTTTTATATAATTCATACAAATGACAGAAAGAAAAGGAATCACTGCTGTCACCAAAGTTGTCAGCAAAACATAAAACAACATAATAATATAGGATATAGATGAAATAAAATTCAAACTCAAAAATAAAAAAAACATTATACAATAAAGTATTAAAATAAGTTTTCTGATAGTCAATCCCTTAACTCTGTCGATTAAAGATGCGATAAAAGGAGACATAAAAATAGACAAAATAGCTCCTCCACCAGTAACAATTCCTATTTCTGTATTAGATAAACCTCGATACTGTAAATATATAGCAATATAACCATAAACAGCTACATATGTAACAAAAAACAAAATATGCACAATATTATATTTTACCTGTAACGATTTCATATAAATCCCTCTTTCATAATATCATATTCTTAATGCAAAACTTTCGATTTTCTTTTGCATTATCTATTACCTTATCACTTCTCGTATATAAATAAAATAATAAAAAGAAAATTTGATTTATTTAATCAAAGAATAAATACCAATATCGTTTGTATTGAATTATTTATTCATTTCTATCGCTAAACAGGTTGATGTCAATATATCAATAACATATTTACAGGCAAAAACAGAACATATTGTATCAATATCATCATAAATTCTATAGCCAAATTTCAAAACAGCATCACATTGTGCTTCTAATAGCTGATTATCCCATCCTGAAATAAGAACTGTATATACCTGTTTTTGTTTTAGCATCTGGGCAATATTCATTCATTCCTGTTAAAGTAATTAACACTGACAATCTATGAGAATGATGACTTTTCATAATATAATTTTTATTAATGCCATCATGAAAACAGCAATTTAATCCTAAAGACTGTAATTGAAAAAAAAGCTGTTTAGCCAGCGTCTCTGAAATGCCCACACCATAAATATCTATCATATTTGCCTTTAACAAACGTTGAGCCACTCTTGAAAAAACACTTGTATCAATTAACAGATTTGTTTGTGCCATTGTCTGTTCATATAATTTAGAAATAACAGCTGAAATATTCTCATTCTTTTTTAGACAATCTGCCAAATTATCTTTATTTATCGTATTCGTTTTGAAATATTCATTTCTCTCCAGAATAATGATATTAAGAAATTCACGATAAGAATGAAGCTCTAATTTTTTATACAGCCTAATAACAGCGGTCTGCGATGTATAACTGCGCTCTCCCAGTTGTAAGCTTGTTAAATTTTCAATGTGATTGTTGCTGTCTAAAAGATACGCTGCTATACTTCTTTCGTTTTCGGTTAAAAAATCTTTATCTAACAGTTTTTCTATGATCATGTTTGCTCTCCTGTTTCTTATCATATCTTCATATTTCTTTATTATCTATTATAAAACATAAATCAAAATCTAACAAAAAAAGATTCATCAATATATTGATTGAATCTTTCTTGTCTTATCTATCACGAATAATATTTTTACTACATAAATAAGTAATTACAAAATATCCACCATAAATAAAAACTATAATGATAGCCGTAACAATAATAGAAACTGTTAATTCACTATTACCAAAAGTTTCCAAAATCATTGTACAGAATTTAATACCAAAGATAGCATGAATAATCGCTAAAATCAGTGGGAATAAAAAGAAAATACCAATTTGAACAAATAAAGCTTTATCAAGCATACGCTCATCTGTACCAATTCTTCTTAACATCATAAATCTCTCTTTATTATCTGTCGATTCCGATAATTCTTTTAAAGCTAGAACAGCAGCACTGGCAATCAGGAAAATAATTCCTAAATATAAACCAATAAATGTAATCATTGCTCCAAGACCAACACTTCCTTCATATAGCGCTATGCGACTCATAGCACTAATATCAGTATGATTAGCATAAGAAGAATCTTCCAACGCTAAAATTTTATCCTCAATCTGCTGTTTTTCTTTTTCAGTGCTGGCATTATAATTAGCAATCATGACTCCTCGTTCTCTAGGCACTCCTGCAAGTACAGAATCCTCCACTACAAAGATGCCTGTATTGATATGATTTGTTGACATATCAATGAAGCCACTTTGACATTGACTATAACGTGGTGTTAATGCATGACCATTGACATTGATCTGTGTTTTTTCTTTTAAAGCCTGATTACGGATATCAATCCATGAATCAAAATCTGCGACAATCACATATTCATTTTTTTCAACTTGGACTTCATCTAAACCATATAATCTGGCAATTCGATTATAATCACTGACTTTAATAAAACTTTCTGCTTCATCATAAGCAAGATAAGGATACTCATCTTGCGTTGACTGATATGTTTTACCCAAAGTATCTTTAATCGTTACATCATCGCTGGCATACATATCAAATTCAATTATATCTTTAAAATACTGATCGACGTTAAAATCTAACTGATTTAATGTTTCTCGTACAGATAATTTAGAATCATCAATCACTTCTTGAGAAAATTCTGAATCATTGGATAAATCCAATGTTTTATATAACTCAATATCAACTGGAACTAATGTTTTTAAATTATATGTCATTGAATTTCTAATAGAAATAGCACTAGATAATATACAGATTGTAAAAAACAGCATCAGACAAATAACGGTCATCGACGTAACAGTTGTATTGACTTTACTGCTAAACTGTCTAAGAACAAAGCTATTGAGTTTTCTAAAATAAATCTTTTTTATATTTTTAAATATCTTAAGCAGAAGTCCAGATAAAGACCAGAAAATCAAAAATGTTGAAACCATTCCTATAGCAATAGGTATCAAAATCATGTTTTCATTTTCAAAATTACTGATACTGCCAGTAACCATAGCATAAGCATAACCTAGCATAACAGTAGCAATTATAAAAACAATAACACAGATCCATGAATTCTTTAGTTTAACAGTTTCTGATTTTTTATGAGCATTCAATAAATCGATCAATTCACAGCGACTGACATTGACAGTATTCAATATAATAACTAGAAAATACATAATCCCAAAATATAATAAAGTTTTTAGACAGGAAGATAAAGAAAAAGTGAATTCAAACTGTGTCATTTTTGCTTCAAACATATTGGCCACAAACAAACTCATAAACTGTGACAGGATAACACCAGTAATTAATCCCACAATCAATGATATACAACCAATAAAAAACGTTTCGAAAAACAAAATAGAAGATATTTTGCCTTTACTCATTCCTAATGTCAAATAAATACCAAATTCTTTATTCCTTCTTTTCATAAGAAAACGATTCGCATATAAAATCAGAAAACCCAATACAAATGCGACAAATACACTGACTCCAGAAAGTGCACTGTTCATCAGTTTAATAATTTCATAGGTCGATGAAGAAACATTCATCATGATAGTTTGATCTTCAATAGCGTTAAAAATATAAAAAATCGCAACTCCCAATATCAAAGTGAAGAAATAAATAACATAATCTCTGGTACTTCTGGCCATATTTTTAAATGAAAGTTTACAAAGCATCATTGAGATCCCCACCTAACAATGTGACTACATCAATAATCTGATCAAAAAAATGCTTTCTTGTTTGATCACCTTTATACAATTCATGAAATATTTTCCCATCTTTGATAAAAATGACACGTGAAGCATAACTGGCCGTAAAAGCATCATGAGTGACCATTAAAATTGTTGTCTGCACTTCCTGATTGAGATAAGTAAATCTTTCCAACAGCATTTTTGCTGCTTTGGAATCTAAAGCTCCTGTTGGTTCATCAGCAAGTACCAGTTTAGGATTGGTAATAATCGCTCTGGCAGAAGCTACTCTTTGTTTCTGACCACCACTCATCTGATAAGGAAACTTATTCAAAACCGACAAAATATCCAATTGTCTAGCAACAGTTTCCACACGACCAACAATCTCTTTTACTGGCACGTTTTGAATTGATAAAGCTAAAGCTATATTTTCATAAGCGTTCAGTGTATCTAATAAATTAAAATCCTGAAAAATAAACCCTAGCTGTTCCCTACGAAAACGATTGAGCTTATTTCCTTTTAACCTCGTTATATCTACTCCATCAACGTAAATATGACCACTCGTCACTTTATCAATTGTGGAAATACAGTTTAGAAGCGTAGTCTTTCCACTTCCTGAAGCTCCCATAATAGCAACAAATTCCCCTTTATCCACTTTAAAAGAAACATTATTAATAGCTTTCGTTAAACTGGAACGACTCCCATAATATTTTTCAATATTTTCAATACTTAGAATATTTTCCATCCTATTCTCCTCCTTTCATGACTTTATTTTATGATAAAAAAAAGACTATGTCGTTTTTCTAATATTACAGAATATTACATTTCTGTAATATTAGAAAATAACCTAATCTTTTATTTTATAAAAATCATGATCATAAAAAGTCAGCATCACTTTTGTCCATTGTCCTTCCTTTGATTGAATTTCAATACGATGACCTAACTTATCACATAATTTTTTTACTATATATAAACCCATTCCTGTTGATTTGAAAGTCAATCTTCCATTTTGACCAGTAAATGTCTTATCAAAAACACAATCAATATCCTGTGATGAAATTCCTATACCATTATCTTCAATCAATAGTACCGTCCTATTTACCAGATCTTTCACAGTCAGTTTAATATAAGAATCACTATTAGATTTACAGTATTTGATACTGTTACTAATAATCTGACTGATGATAAATTCCAGCCACTTACTATCTGTCAAAACCAAACATTCTTCAATATTAACAAGTAAACGGATATGATGATCTAACAGATCATTTTTATTTTTTAATGCTACCTCATGAATCACTTTTTTTAATGAAGTTTCTTTAATAAGATAATCTTTTTCAGCATGTTCACAACGCACATAATATAAGACCTGATCAACGTAATCATCAATTCTTTTAATCTGATATTGATAACGTTTGTCAATCTGATAATTATGATTCATCAGCGTTAAACTGGAAATTGGTAATTTGATTTCATGAATCCACAATTCAATATATTCCTTAAATTCTTCCATATTTATTTCCAGTTCTTTGACATTTTCAATCATCGATTTATTGATTTCATATAATGTCTGATAGAATAGTCTACCATCATAAAACTGTGGTTCATGAAGCATTTCTAAAACCAGATATTTTTTATCAAGCTGTTCTGTATAAGTAATCAAACGATCATAAAAACGTTTTCGCTTCCAGAAATCAATCAGAAAAACTGAGATCATGATCATTGTCAAAACAAAAAATATGCCAATAATCAGTTCATGAGAAACTTTAAAAGCCAATAAAAGCAAAAAAACTGTCAAACAGCCAAAAAACATGATAGCAATTTCTATGATTTTATCTTTAAGATATCTGCCTGGTTTCATGATAAACGATACCCCTGTTTTTTCTTGGTCTCAATGACACCTTTCAACCCTAATGTTTCCAGTTTTGTTCTCAAACGGCTGATGTTAACCGTCAAAGCATTTTCGTTAACATATTCTTCGTTATTCCACAATTCTGTCATCAACTCATCTCGAGAAACAATATTACCATAACTTCTTAATAAACAGGAAAAAATCAACATTTCATTTTTTGTCAACTCAATTGTATGACTACCCTTAACAAGTAATCCTTTACCTTGATAAACCTTCAAACCATGATAGTTTAGACAGTCACTTCTTTTTTCCATTCGTTTAAAAATATTAGCAATTCTCAACAGCAAAATAGTAGGATTATATGGTTTAGTAATATAATCATCTGCACCATAAGACATGGATAATACTTCATCCGTTTCATTGACGCGACTTGTTAACATGATGACTGGCACATCAGAGTGTTTTCTAACTTCATGAAGAATCATTTGCCCATTAATAAATGGTAAGCTGATATCCAAAAGCAGCATATCAAAAACACATTCCTGAATATCGGCCAGTATATGATCAAAACGATTTAAAGTGACAGCCTTGTAGCCGGCATTCTCTAAAAGCTGTCTCAATTCTTCCTGGATCAGCTGATCATCCTCAATAATCATAACTGTTTTCATCATATCACCACTTTCTGCATTTCATTATATCATTATCAGTTGAAAAGTACAGAAACACTTCCTTCAATAATTTCTATTTTTACTATTTTTCTTCAAAATTATAACCATCTTCATTGTATACATAACATATGAAATAAGTGAAAGTATCAAAACCATATGATCTGTTATCCATCCTTTTTGATTTCAATATGATTCAACAGATAAAACATTCAGCAAAAAAATGACTAGCCTTTTTATTATTTTTGCCAAAACAGTAAATTAAAAAAACCTTCAAAGTCAAATACTTTGAAGGTTTTTGTTAATCAATTTCAAACAAGGCCAGAAATCTGTCAAGAAATGATTGTTCTTTTTCTTCCGTTTTCTTTTCTTTTTTCATTTCTTCCTGTTTTTCCACAGCAGCTGTTGTCATGACAAACTGTACAGATTGAACATTGGTATTTTTTGCTGAAACAAAAGAAGATGTCGTCGTATTTTCTATATCAATACTGTTCATAATTTCATCAAGCTGACTGTTGACATTATCAACCATCAGAAGACTCTGCTGATTCAGTTCACTGGTACCAGCTGCTAATTCTGTAGCCCCTGCTGAAAGTTTCGTTAGATTCTGATAAACTTTTTCTGTTCCATCATACAATTGAGCAATTCCATTTTTCAGATCCTTGCTGCCAGCAGTCAAGCGATAAATTCCTGCCATTAACTGCTGCTGTCCAGTTGTCAATGAAGCAACGCCACCAGTATATTCATTGACACCAGTATCAAACTGCTGATACTGACTGACAAGTTCATTGATACCAGCAGACAGCTGCAACAAATTAGAAAGCATCTGTTCAAGCTGATCAGCCATGTCTTCGATTCCTGAATCAAAAGCAGTGTACTGTTCATTTAATGTCTGTGTCATTGTTTCAAGAACTGTTATATTATCAGAAGCAGTATCCAAATATGTTTCCATTCCCTGAATAGCTGCCTGATTTTTATTCAACAAAACAATAACATTCTGTAAACTGCTGATCTGCTTTTCTATCTGAGTGGTCAATTCTGGATTATCACTGATTTGAGACAACAAAGCATTCAGCTGTTCAATCTGACTGGAAAGTTCATCAATCGTTGCCTGATTATCCTGTGTCAGACTGTCAATATTTAAACTATTTTGCTTCATCGCTGCTTTATACTGATCATATCTGATGCCATTTTTCAGATTTGTAATCTGACTGTTCAGTTCATTTATAGCATTCTTAAACTCTAAAGAAGAAGAGCGTAATGTTTTGATCTGATCCATATTAACTTCAAAAGCTGACAGCTGAGCATTAATCGCTTCCAGATAGCCTTTGATCGTTGCTGAACCACCAGATAGCTGATCTGACTGCCCATCCAGTTTATTAAGACCATCCTGTATCTGTTTCATTCCACTTTCCAGAGAAACCAGGCCCTGATCCAAAGTATTCAAGCCATTATTTAATGACAGAGCTCCTTCTGGCAGCGAACGACTTCCTGAAGCCAATAAAGTATTTCCGTTTTTCAGTTCACTGGCACCACTGTCAATTTGTGTCGTTGCATCTGTGAGTTCATTGAGTTTTCCTTTCAGCAGCTCGTCATCAACATCAATGTTTAAATTAAGCTGCATCCCATTGATAGAAATTCCACTCATTTCAAAATCACTGACCGTTGCTTTAATCGCAACATCCAATCCCTGGTTTGGCAAAGCAATATAAGACAGCTGTTTTTCATTACCAACATTGACGATGGTTGCTCCATCGGCAGTAATATCTGTACATTTTTCACTGTCCAAAGCTAAACTTGCCTGTAAGGCAAAATGATTATAAAAATCACCTGTACAGTTTTCATTTTCTGTTATTGCCAGTTTGATTTCCAGTTTTCCACTTTTCCCGGAAATTTTTTCAGGACTGTATTCTTTGCCATCTAGAAAATATCTGACTGAAATATTCCATGGGCATTCTATTTTTTCCAATGTTCCCTGATAATACAGTTTATCAGCATCGGTAGTAATTTCAATACAGTCACCCTTTTGCTTAATATGATCGGTGGTCGTTAGATTTTTTACAGATTTGTAGTCACCATAATCTACAATTTGATCATCTGAAAAAATATTCACCACATACGCTTCATTGACCGTGCCTTCGGCATCAGTCATAATATAGACAACTTCTTCTTTTGCTGATGAAGTTTCATATGCATAAACTGGTAAGCATGAAAACGTTCCAATCAGCATCGATAATCCTATCACGAATATTTTTTTCTTCATCATTTATTCCTCCTTGCTTTCATAAAACTCTATGTTATATGTCGTTTTTTCTATCAGACTATCAAACAAATACAGGAATCCAGGTAATACAAATACAACTGATAAGAATGACAAAACAGTTCCGTATGCCAGAAAATCACCCAGCTGTTCAAGAATACCATGTGTTGAAATCTTGCTCATCAAGAATCCTACGATTGTCATAACACTGGCTGAAGTGATAATTGAAACCATGACACTCGAAATAGTTTTTACAATTGTCTGACGTTTATTCATGAGCTTACGGTTTTCCATATATCGATCGGTAAACAGGATTGCATAGTCAACTGTTGCTCCCAATTGAACTGAACTGATGATCAGATACGAAATATAGAAAACAATATTTCCGAAAAAGTATGGTCGCGCCACATTGATCCATACAGCACCTTCAATACACAACACCAGAATCACTGGTAAAGATATAGATTTTAATGTCAGCAGTAACACAAGGAAAATCGCACCGATTGCAACCATATTGACATACTGCATATCAACAGTAATTGTATCCATCAGATCATAAGTACTTACTCCTGCACCTGCCAAATAATACTCATCACCATAATTTTTTTTGGCAGTATTTCTTACCTCTTCAACAACATCAAAAGCATCATGACTGTCGGTATCAGTGTTTACAGAAAGAACCATCCTGCTATAATTCTGTGATATCAACTGTTCTCTTTGACTGTCTGTTAAATATTCAACCGGTATCTCAGCTCCTACTGTATCAACATAAGAGATAATATCTGTAACTTCGGGTAGATCGTGTAAATCATCTGATAATTTTTTTTCAGTAGCAAAATCACCTTTAGGAACCAACAGAACATAAGTATCATTTTTACCAAAAATATCATTGATTTGATTTGTATCCTGTCCATATTGCGTTCTTTCATCATAAATATGTTCTGAACCATAGTAATAGTCATTCGCATTAGCACCCAAACAGGCAGGAACAACAATTAAAATAAAAATACAGAACATTGGTATACACCTTTTACTGACGAATCGACCAAAGCCATGAAAATCAGGCATGAAACTGCGATGCTGTGTTTTATCGAGATAACGACTGAACTTCAGAATCAGTGGTGGCATGAAAACAATAACGGTGATCAGACTGATAGCTATCCCTTTTGCTAGAACGATACCTAAATCAGGTCCGATCTTAAATTTCATTAATGTTAATGCAAAAAATCCAATTACTGTGGTCAGACCACTGGACAAGATCGATGATGTCGTTTTTTTCAACGCCAGAATCATCGCTTCCCTGTCATTTTTTTCACTCTTTCTGTATTCTTCAAAACGATGTATCAAAAATATCGAATAATCAAGTGAAACAGCTATCTGTAAAACACTTCCAGCCGCATTCGTAACAAACGAAATCTCGCCAAAAAGCAGATTTGTTCCATTATTGATAATGACAGATATTCCTAGACCAACCATTACCAGAACTGGTTCAATCCAGGAATGTGTCGTTAAACAAAGTACAAAGAAGACAAATATAACAGCAAATACCGTTAATTTTGACACTTCTGTTACTGTATTCTCAGTCGCTACAGCAGTAGAAGCAGCACTTCCTGTCATAGCGTTATCATCACCAATAACTTTTCTTATATCATTCACTGTACGAATCGCGTTTTCTTCTTCAACCGTGACCGAAAACAGTGCACATTGATTTTTATAATACGTCTCAATAGTTTTTTGATCCTGCATCTCCAGCGGAACTTCCAAACTGACGGAATCATCAAGCCAGGTAACATCTTCAACGCCTTCAATCTGTTCAAGTTTTTCTTTATACTGTAAAGCTTCTGTCACTGTTACATCTGAAATCATGACCCTTAGATTAGGAATATCACCTTCAAATTCTTCAGCCATGACATCAAGTGCAATCGTGGATGGACTGTCATCAGGCAAATAATCATTAATATCATAATTGACTGAAACAAAAGGCTGACACATCGCACTGATTACAGCCATTAGAACGAAAACAAAAATGATTTTTTTTTGATGGGTGACGATCCATTCAGAAATCTTGTTCATTTTCTAAACCTCCTCAATCAACTCTCTGTTCATCATATAAGATGTCCTTTTCATTTTACACACAGTATATTCAATCTATTTTTTAAATAAAACGGGCAATTTTCATCAATTGTATAAAAACTAGACAATGACGCGTATTTGTGTAATATTTATTACACAATCGTAGAAAAAAAGGACAAATAACCCTATATATTTATTGAAAAAAAATATTTTTTCTTATATATTCCTTAATAAGGAGGATATCTTATGAAACATGAAGCCGCTTCTCGTCTAACAAAACAGGCATTTGCCGATGCCTTGAAAAAGAAACTAAAAACAAAAAAGTTTTCAAAAATAACTGTGACAGAATTAATCGAAGAATGTGGGTTAAACCGTAAAACTTTCTACTATCATTTCCGTGATATTGACGATCTAATCAAATGGTCATTACAGCAGGAATTTACCGAACTTGTTAAACAGTTTGACACAATGTCAGAAATCAAAGACATGATTTACTGTGTGATTGATCACATCAAGCGTAATCATTACATCTGTCAATATGTCCTTAATGCTGAAGGTTATTTGAATATTAAAGAATTTCTATTTCATGAATTTAAAAAGCTAGTTATTGTTGCTATTGATAAATACAGCAAAAACACTGTTCTTTCTGCTGATTATAAAGAATTTCTGATTGATTTTTATACTGAAGCATTAAGTAGTATCTTAATTTCCTATATAACTAAGGATTTGAACATACCTGAAGCAACACTTGAAAAGAAAGTGAATTATCTTGATGAATATTTAAAAAAAACACTATTTTATATTTTCAATGATTCAAATATATAAATGAAAGTTTATATCTGCCGAATATTACAGTTTTTTCTTTCATTTAGGTTCAAAGTTAGTTTTGACTTTTTCATAAAAAAAGGAGAATGACATATTTTGTCTATCTCCATTTTTCATCATTTATCCAAATATTAGAACCATTTCTAATTATCCTAAATATTTTATCTACTAAACAATACTTTTTCAGATTTATACTGTCTAATAATATATCCTAATACCATGCCAATATAGAGAACAGTTGATAAAGCCATCAGTACTAAATTAAGCAGTTCAACCGTTCCTGCATTAATATCAGTAAACAGCAAAGTAAAATTCAAGAAAGGAACAACTGATAACAGTGGTGTCGTCGTTACACCAATCATAAAGGCAATCATACCTGGAAAAAAAGATATAAAAGTTAATGGTGTTAAAGCACTCTGTGCTTCTTTAAATGTTTTTGTCGTACTAGCCACAGCGATACACAAACCACTAATAAAAAATGAATAAGCAACAATAACAACGATACTAAAAACAATACTGAGTGGCGAATACATCAGAGTGACCCCCTCATAGATGCTATAAAGATTCTGAGTAATCATGAGTGAAATAATAGCCAGAATAAGGCTAATCAATCCCGTGATGACTGAAGAAACCGTCACACCTAAAAACTTACCAACAATAATATCTCTGCTTTTAATCGGAAAAGTCAGTAAAGTTTCCAATGTTCCTCTTTCTCTTTCTCCAGCAGTTGTATCGGATGCAGGATAGGTAGCAGAAACGGTTATTGCCATCATGATAAACAGAAAAGCATAATTTTTAATATAATCTGCAAAATAATTATCTTGTTTCTGAATATCTTCATTAACCGTAATGATATCCATTACTTCATCAGCATTAATCTGATAAGATTGAAGATAATTTTTTTGCAGATACTCCTTATAACTGTTAAAATATGTTGTCATTAAATTACCAGCAAAGGCACTATTATCTGAACCATCGCTATGAATGGTATATTTTTGTCCTTCTTTCGTGATATATAAATCAATCTTACCTTTTGCATATTGTTCCTGCAGTTCTTTTTTCGATGCTGCAATGATCTTAATGTTCATATTTTCAGCTAACACTTTTTCTGCATCAGACATTTCATAGGCAAAACCAATACGATTATATTCATCTATATCTTTACTGATTTGCATTTCAAACAAGGCAGACATACCAATAATCAAAAGCGGGATAAAAACAGGAATGATAAGCATCATCATCAATGATTTTCTGTCTCGGAACAACTCGCGTAATTCTTTCTTTAATATATTTTTCATATTATTCTTCATTGATCTTTCCTCCTATGATTGAAAAAAAAGCATCTCTTAAATTTGTTGTCTGTGTTTCTTTCCTGATTTCATCAGGAATTCCTGTCTTAATGATTCTCCCTTTATTAATCATAATCACTCTGTCACAGATATTTTCCGCTTCTTCCATATAATGTGTTGAATATAATATGGTTTTGCCATGACTTTTTTCTCTTTTCATAAAATCAAGAATAATCTGACTAGCAATGATATCCAAACCCGTTGTCGCTTCATCCAAAATATAATACTGCGGATCATGAACAAGACATCGTGCTAAATTGACTTTTTGTGTCTGACCAGTTGATAAATTAGCAATTTTATTATATAAGAATTGTTCCATTTTTAACGTTTGCGTTATTTCTTTGATTCTGGCATCAGCTTTTTGTTTGTCAACACCGTAAATGTCACAACACATTTTTAATAATTCATAAGTTGATAGAGTATCATAGATTTTTGTATTTCCTGACAGATAAGCTATCTTCTGTTTAATTTCTATTTCGTTATCGTGATAATTCATTCCATCAAAGGTAATCTTTCCTGAAGTCGGTTCTAAAATCCCAGCAATCATTCTTAATAAAGTGGTTTTCCCCGCTCCGTTTGGTCCTAATATACCAATGATTTCACCATCATTAGCTGTAAAAGTCATATTTTCATCAGCACAAAATTCTTCTTTTTCTTTTTTACTTTTGTTACGTATAAATTTTTTTGTCACATGATCAATTTCAATCATCTTATTATCCTTCTTTCGTTGAAAGTTAAAAAAACATTATTATGATAATGTCATTATACCATTCCCATTATATAATATGATAATAAAAATCACGAATATATGATAAATCATCAATTCGTGATTTTTAAAGCATTAGACACTTTCTTTTTGCATATGCTGTGCCAGTTCCCTTATCTGATAAAAACTTTTTGCAATATTAAAACCATGGTCCCCAATACGTTCAAAATCAGTTAGTATTTTGGTATATATGACACTGTTTTCAGTTGTACATTTTTTATCTTTTAAACGCATCAGCTGATTTTGGCTAAACTGATGATGCGTTTTATCGATATTTTCTTCCATAACATCAACATTATCCACCAGTTTTCTAAACTGTTCATAATCCATAACTTTCAATTCATCAAGAATTTGGCGACATAATTCTCCCATGATACCTATTTCTTTCATGGCTTCATCAGAAAAATGGCGATTATCTGCATATAGCTTTTGCGATCGTTTAGCAATATTGACTGCATGATCTCCAATTCTTTCAATATCAGTAGAAACTTTCAAAAACAGTCCCAGTGCCTGCGCTCCTTTCACTGGCAGTTCATAGGATATCGCCTGAGTCGTATATTCAATGATTTCTTTATTTAAATAATTGATATATTCTTCATTAGCAAACAGCTGTTCCCATTTCCTTTCATCAAAATGATGAAGCAGATCAAAAGACAGCTGAACATTATCAATAGCAATATTGAGCATATTTTGCGTTTCATTATATAATTGTGTATTGACGATTGCACTGCTTCCCATATGATAATCATTATTAAATATATGAAAATCTAAATATTTTAAAGTCATCTTTTCTTCGTGCTCAACTTTTTCTGGCAGGAGAACATAAGTTAAAGAAGCCAATTGTTTACCAAACGGTAACAATATGATAGTCGTAACGATATTGAAAACAGTATGAACATTAGCAATCTGAGCAGAAACATTAGTTGGTGTTAATGACTGCATGAAAGCTGCGAAATCGGTAGTCATACTGATAACAATAAAAATCACCGTTCCAATAACATTAAATAACAAGTGAATGATCGTTGTTCGTTTAGCATTACGCGAAGTACCAATTGATGCCAAAACTGCCGTAATACATGTCCCTATATTCTGTCCAAACAGAACATAGATTGCTGTTGGTAAAGTCACGACTCCACTCATGGCCAGGGCCTGTAAAATTCCTACTGAAGCTGATGAGCTTTGAATGATTGCAGTAAAAACAGCACCTACCAGCACCCCAACTAGAGGATTACTGAAGTTAGCCACAATATTGGCAAACTCAGGTGAATCTCTTAACGGTGTCATCGCATCAGACATAATTGCCATACCCATAAACAAAATTCCTAATCCTGCAACAATCAATCCAATAGAATCCATTTTTTTACTTTTAAAGAAAACAATCATTGCTACACCGATAAATGCGATTAGTGGTGCTAAAGCACTGATATCTAGAGCAATCAGTTGCCCTGTAATCGTTGTCCCGATATTGGCTCCCATAATAACCCAGACCGCACTTTGTAATGACATCAATTCAGCATTGACAAAACCTACGACCATTACTGTTGTTGCTGATGATGACTGAATAATAGCTGTAATAAATGCTCCTACAGCCACACCTAATATACGATTGGCTGTTAAACGTTCCAAAATAGCCTTCATTTTATTCCCGGCAGCCATTTCAAGTCCATCAGACATCATTGTCATTCCATATAAGAATAAAGCCAAGCCTCCTGCTAAAGCAAAAATATTTGTTAATTCCATACTTTCCTCCTCAATAAAGCACTATTTACGAATAATATTCCATAAATTGTGATATTTTTTCTCTTTTTCCAATGACAACGATCGTATCCCCCTGACTTAAAAGACATTGAGGATCAATCTCGGTTTCTGTTTTTCCAGAATGATGCAATGCAATAACGTTAAGACCAAAACGCTCTCTGATCTTCATTTCAATAATGGACTGCTGTGCCATATTAGCATTAATTTCAATTTCAGTAATTTCCACGTCTTTTCCTAGTGAAATGTAATCTATCAGATTATGACTTAAAATCTTTTTAGCAATTCTTAAAGCCATGTCCCTTTCTGGATAAACAACCTGAGCTCCCAGTTTTTCCAAGACTTCTCCCTGTTCGCTGCTTGTTGCTTTTGCAATAACTTTAGGAATCCCTAAATTAATCAGGTTTAATGTCGTTAAAATACTGGTCTCAATCTTATTACCAATACAGACAATAGCCATATCACAATTCTGCACACCAATTTCTTCAAGTACTTCTCTGGATAGTGCCTTGCTGACAAAAGCAAAATCAGTATATTCACGTAATTCTTTGACCCTGTCTTCATCCTTATCAATACCAATCACTTCTTCCCCAGCTTCAGCCAGAGTTTTGGCCAATGGCATTCCAAAACGTCCTAAACCGATAATAGCACAACTTTTTTTTGTTTTCATAATCTTACTCCTAACCTATCGTAATTTCTTCTGTCGTATATGTCGCTGTTTTTGGCTCTTTATATGTACCTAAAGTGGCTACCGTCATAGCTCCTAGACGCCCAACATACATCGTCACAATAATGATCACTTTAGCAATATCGCACAACTGTGTCGTAATTCCTGTTGAAAGTCCAACAGTTCCAAAAGCAGATGTACTTTCAAAAAGTAATGACATAAATGAAAGTTCTGGCTCAACGTATGCCAGTAAAAAAGTACTGATGATAACAATACAAATTGATAAAAAAGCAACTACAAATGCCTGTCGAATCGTAATGTCATCGATCCTTCTTTTAAAAGCAACACAATGCTGATGATTCATGACACTTCTGATCATCTGAACCATGACAAACAATGTGCTTGTCTTGATCCCACCACCAGTTGATCCCGGAGAAGCACCAATAAACATCAAGACGATCAGTACAAATAGTCCAGCATTAGTGAAACTTCCTAGTGAATAAGTTGAAAAGCCTGCTGTTCTGGCCGAAACACTATGAAAAAATGCTCCTAACCATGATATATTTTCTGTCATTTTTAATAGTACTGTTCCAACAATAATCAAAATCATACTTGTTGAAATCACAACCTTTGAATGAAAAGTTAACTTCTTAAAACTCTTTTTATTCTTAACATCAATAATAACCAGAAATCCGATCCCTCCAGTAATAATCAGAAAAGCTGTTGTCAAATTTAACAGCACATTATTCTGATAAGGAATAAGATTTGTTAATCCTCCTAAAATATCAAAGCCTGAATTATTAAAAGCAGCAATCGAATGGAAAATACTGATACCTAAAGCATCGAGTGGAGAAAAATCCTGAACAAAAACTAGAAAACTTAAAAATGTTCCCACTAATTCAAATAGCAGCGTAATCTTTAAGACGTATTTAACCAGTTTCACCAGTCCCTGATAACTACTGATATTCCATGATTCTTTGATCATCATTCGGGTTTTAAAGCTAATACGTCTACCTGCTGCCAGTATCAATGATACCCCAACACAAGTTACACCTAAACCACCAGTCTGAATCAGCAAGGCAACAACAGTACGACCAAAAACCGTAAAATGATCTGCTGTATCAATAGCAATCAGACCAGTCACACAAACTGCACTTGTCGAAGTAAACAAGGCATCAACAAATGAAACGGTTTCACCTTCTCTTATGGAAACAGGAAGCATCAGCAAAAATGCGCCTGTGAGAATAACAAAAGCAAAACCAAACGCAATAAGACGTGGCGGCGAAGACTTTTGAATAATCTTCTTTATCTTTTTTAACATAACATTTCTCTCTTTCCTTTCTAAAACAAAAGAGACAAATTCAAAATAAGAATCTGTCCCTGTCATATTTCTATTAAAAATGACTTTTTTTCACTTTGTTGAATAAATAAAGCCATTGCTTTATGACAGACTCCACCACATATTCAACAAGGTGAGTCTATCATAACATAGTATGACCGTCAATAACTTTACATTGAGTTCATAAATCTTTACATTTTCTTAACATTTCTTCTCGAGTTGCTTTTTTTGTAGTCAACGGCCTTACTATTTGTCACATAATCTGCAATTTTTTCTAATGACCTGACAAGGATTACCATAGGCAATCGTATTGGCAGGAATATCTTTGGTAACAACACTTCCGGCTCCAATGACAACATTATCTCCGATTGTTACACCTGGCAAAATAATCGTGCCTCCACCAATCCAGACATGGTTACCTATGACAACCGGTGCACTCTGCGTTTTGCAAAAAGCAAATGAACCATCATCTTGACTTGTCAAGCGATCTAGATAATGTGTTGGATGAAATGCTGTATAAATCTGCACATTAGGTGCAATTAAAGCATAATCACCAATAATAATCTGATTATCATCCAAAAAAGTACAATTCATGTTCACTTCACAGTTTTTGCCAAAATAAATATTTTCTCCATAATCAGCATAGAAAGGTGGTGTAATCCATAAATTTTGCTCAAAACCACCTAACAGTTCTTTTAAGATTTCTTCCTTTTTTTCCTGATTCAAACTGTCAAGCAGATTATAGTCTCTCACCAGATCTTTCGCTTTGTGCCATTGCTTTATCAATTCATCGTCACTACAGTCATAAATTTCTCCAGCTAGCAATTTTTCTTTTTCACTGCGCTAGTCAAGAAGCTGTAGCAGATCTGATGGTTTTTCAAACACAAAAGCCGCATCGGCCATGTCTTCTTTAGCAACATTGCCCCATTTTGCATAGCCAAAATCAATATGCGCATTTTTTGAAGCAAGCTCATCTGATCTTGCATCACCAATATAGATTACTTCATCAGGGGATAAGTTCAAACGTGCAATACACGCCAGCAAAGGTTCTGGATCTGGTTTATGCTTACTGGTATCTTCGGCCAGAATCGCTGCCTTCATATAACGGTCAAGACCTTTCTGTCCCATGTCAATATCATACTGTGCTTTGGTTTTCGCTGAAACAACTGCCTGGATCATTCCCGCTGCTTCCATTTGCGGGAAAACCTGTTCAAAACCTTCATAAAGCGTTGCTCCTTCTTCATATTCATTAACATACTGAACCCAACGGGCATACGTCTTTTCTTTGTCCTGAATATGTAGCTCTTCCATAACTTTCATTCCCGGATACGCAGCAAACTTTAAAATCTGCTCAAATGTCCAGTCTTCATTTAATTCTTCTTTGATGATTTTCAGCAAAGGATACATATTCATATTCAATGTGTTCAATACCGTACCATCAATATCATAAATAACTGCCTTATACTTTTTCATACATTCACCCCTCAATCTTTTCAGTTGCTTTCCATAAAAAGATCATTTTTTCTTTTTCATCATGAGAAAAAAAACGTCGCTGCTTAATTGGAATCACTTTTCTTTCCAGAAACACAGCACCAAGTCCCTGAATCGTTTTTAATGATGCTACATTGTCAGGATCGCAGGTCAGGATTACTTCCTGAAACCCCATCATTTCCTGTAAAAGCAGACAGGCTTGACCAGCATAATGATGCCCGCGATACTCTGGTTCTATGTGATAGCCGATATGACCATCAAAATAATGTTCCTGTCGTGATCCTTTTCGTAAAGTGATTCGTCCCACCTCTTTTTCATCAACAACGATAGAAAACAAATAATACGGTGTAAACCCCTTTGGTAAATTTTTATCGATATAATCTATTAATTTCAGCTGCATATTTTTTATCTCTTTTTTCATACTATTATCATATCAATATTGACACTTCGATGCAATATGATACCTGACTTTGGTATCCAGCATTAAAATATAGTGATAGTTTGAAAAAAACAGCAGAAAATCAGTTTAAGATTTCCTGCTGTTTATTATATCTTGTGATTGAATATTTGTTTGATCTGCCTTTCTGTAAGGTAATAATTTGTTAATGGCAGATTGGTCATGCTTTCAAGATCTTTTATAAATCTGCTTGAAGAAGTAATGTTGATGTATTTGTTTTCGCCTTTTATGATTCTAAAG
>CASETM010000083.1 GCA_949290865.1 uncultured Bacillota bacterium | reverse complement strand
TGTGGGTATATTCAAGCATCAAAGAAAGCCAACATCCTATCAAGATTTTTGAATACAGACCAGACAGGCGTGCACAAAACCCACAAAACTTCCTGAAAGGATTTAAAGGAACGATCATTACAGACGGATACTATGGATACAGTCATATTGATGGTGTATCTAATGCCTATTGTTGGGCACATTGTCGCAGACATTTTTATGATGCTTTACCTGGTGATATAAAAGATGCTCAAAATACATTCGCAAAAGAAGCGATTGATAAAATAGCGAAACTGTTTGTGATTGAAAAAGAAATAGAAAATCTTTCATCCGAGGAAAAAGTAAGAGTTCGTCAAGAAAAGTCTTTACCACTCATTGATGACTTCTTTTCATGGTGTCAAACCAATGAAAACAGAGTTTTGATGCGCTCAAAATTAGGTAAAGCTATTTCGTATGCTTTAAAATATGAAAAAGGATTACGATTATACCTTGAAGATGGATATGTTCCGATGACTAACTCGCTTGACTTATCCTCAATAAATAATTATCCTCAGTTTTCTGGTAATAACAGCGATTTACGCTACATTATTACTAAATTTTGAGGATAATTATTTTTTATTTTTATCAGATTTGTTATAGCTATAATAAAGGAGGCTATAAGCTATGAACGAATTAGATAAGAAACTCATAGAATATACTTTGATTAATATCACTGAAGATTATTCAAAATCACGCTCTACTAATCAGACGTATATTGGAGCGAGTAAACTCATTAGTGCCAGGATTTGTGAAACTGGATGCTACAACTTTGATTTACTGTTGTCCTGGTTAAAGGATATGGAAAATGCATGGTACAGAGGAAAATGGAAAGCTGTTAAACGATTTGTTTACATGATGGATGATATCTATCATAATCGTGATTTTCCAGCAGACAGCAGGTATGTTTACTATAATTCACAAAGCAAATATTTACTGCTGCCTTTAGAATCAAGAAAGCTGATTGATGATTTTTGTCAATATTGCAGGCAATACAGATCCGATATAACAGAATTTAAAAACTGTGCTGCTTATTTTTTATTTTATCTTCATGATCATAAAGTAGATTTAAATACTCTAACATATGAAGATATTTATGATTTTGTTAAAAATGATTCAAAAAATCACGCAAGTATGCCTGTATTTGATAAACTGATTTCAACAGTAGGACGTTTTCTGGATTTTTGTTACCTGAAAGGATGTACAAGGAATATGCTTTTATCGTTTCTGCTGGATAAACGTGTTATCAGATATTATGAATATTTGAGTGGTTTTCCATTGAAAACTGATGTTCATGACTTGAACCTGGATATAAATGATTTTTGTTCAAAAATTGAAGATTTTAGATCATATTTATTCAAATATGATTACTCTTCAAGTACTCTTAAACATATTGAATTTTCAATAAAGCAATATGCATTGTTTGCTGATATGTTTAATATTAATATTTGTAAGGAATCAATACTATATTGGACAGAAAATATATTGATTAACTTAATAAAGTCATATAAAAGTTGTAGAACTATGGTTTGCAGGTATTATGACTATCTAAATGATGAAATAAATTTATTCAAAGTTTATTCAGTCAAACCACTTAATTATGTTTCAAAATGTCCTGCGTGGGCAAGAAAATATGCTGATGAATATCTGGCATATCGAATCAGATCAGGATTAAAAAACAATACTGTTTGTATGGACAGAAATTCTATTCTGCGATTTGTTTTGTTTTTGGATAACACTGGTGTGAAAGACTACTCAAAGATATCACAGGATCATCTGTTTAAATTTAAAAATGAGGATACACATTCGACTGTCGAAGGAAAGAATGCATATATCACAAGAATCAGACAGTTTCTGGTGTATCTGCATGATAAAGGGGTAGTTTCTTTAAGATGTGATTCAAAGCTTTTCAGATCATTCAGACTGCCACAAAAAACTGTATCCATAATTGATGATGAAATCCTGAAATCTGTTTATAACAGTCAGGATATCTTTAAAACTGAGCTCGAGTTGCGTAGCTACTGTCTTTTTCTGCTTGGCGTTAGACTGGGACTCAGGGCAACTGATGTCGTATCTTTAAAAAAATCGGATTTTTCATTTAAAAAAATGAGTATCACATTTGTTCAGACAAAAACTCAAAAACAGTTAGAGCTGCCCGTCCCTGTAATGGTGGCCAACAGTATATACAGATATCTGAAATCAATCAGGTCAGATAATAAAAATAAATATTTATTTACAACACTGTATCCTCCATACAGAAAGCCTTCAAGAAGTGCATGTAATCGAGCTGTTTCGTTGGTATTTGAAAAACTTGGTATTGATCAGGGCAGTGTAACGTTCCACACACTGAGACGTACCTATGCCTCAAATATTGTAAAGAGCAGTCACACATCTGGTGATGCTGCTTTTGCACTGGGTCATAGTAACAGCTCAGCAGTTGATAAGTATTTATCATTAGATAAAAAGAATATGAAACTATGCTGCCTGGACATCAGACATATTCCATATGGAGGGTTTCCATTATGAAATATGTTTATAAAAGTGTTTTCAAAAAAGAAATGGAAGATTATGTGCTTATGAGATTAAACTCAGGATTTGATGAAGGATCATTTAGCTATTTGAAAATATTTGATGCATTTCTATGTGAAAAGGGATATTCTGACCATTTCATCACCAAAGATATAATTGATCAATGGGCAATTCAAAAGAACACTGAAATAAAAAATACACGTAATTCACGAGTAAATGTTATCAAGCAGTTTTGCCAGTATCTGAATGATATTGGGATCAATGCATATGTACCTGATTATCACTTTTCATCATCAAAGACAGTTCCATATATTCTGTCTAAAGAAGAGCTTATATTGTTCTATGATGGCATAGATTTGATTTTCAAAAACTATAGATATAATAAATATTCACACTACACCTGCATGGTTCCGGTACTGTTTCGCCTGCTCTATGCCTGCGGCCTAAGAAATAATGAAGCCTGTTCAATAAGAATCTCAGATATTGACTGGAATGATAAAACAATATTAATACTTTCTGCCAAAAACAAAAAAGACAGACTGGTTTATATGAGCGACGATGTGTGTAATATGTTGCATGATTATTTAAAGTACCTTTCCAGACATGTTTCCAGCCAATGGCTGTTTCCTTCATATGATGTTGAAAAACATATAAACAAGAGTACTGTTTGCAGCTACTGTCATAAAGCGGTACTGTTAAAGTCTATAGGGAGCGCAACTCATTATCCTACACCGCATTCATTACGTCATACTTTTGTTGTTCACTTGATCGACAGATGGGTTTCAAATAATGAAAATGTTGATGTTTTAATTCCCTATCTTGCTAAACAGTTAGGCCATAAAACAGCTGAAGAAACCTACTATTATTATCATATGCTGGTAACAAGCTATGAAAATATTCAAAAAAAAGATAGAAATTTAATTCCAGAGGTATCAGAATATGAAGAAGAACAATAATGATTGCTTTTTCAGTTATACAAACGAATATCTGTCAAAGTATCTTCGAAACCAGACTGGCAAAAGTGAAAATACAATAGAAAGCTATAGAGATGCACTGACTGTATTTCGTAAATTCCTGTTAGAAGTAAAAGGAATTAAAATAATGAAATTCATGATGACAGACTGTTCTAAAGAACTGTTACTGGATTATATGGAATATATGAAAAAACAAGGAAAGAAAAATACCACAATTAATCATCACATAACGGTTATTAAGAATTATCTATGGTATGTATCAGATGTTGATATCAGCTATCAAAGTGTAGCTATCTCTGTTAGTCATATTCCAGCGTTAAGAATACCAGTAAAAAATCTAGAAATCTTATCAAACGAAGCCCTGCAGGCGCTGTTCAGTATCCCAAAGGCAAATAAAAAAGGCATGAGAAATAGAACGATCATGATTTTACTATATGAGACTGCAGTCAGAGTAGGTGAACTTCTGGATTTGAAAGTATCTGATCTTTTTCTTGACAAAAATACGCCATATCTTCTTATACATGGAAAAGGTGATAAGGAAAGGGTTGTCAGTCTTTCAAAAAAAGCAAAAGAACACCTTGAACAGTATATTAATATATATAAACCACAAGATTATGTGTTTTATTCAACCATTCATGGCGTTACCTCAAAACTAAGTGAATCAACAGTCGAAGCATTCATTCAGAAATATGCTGATGAAATCAGGATAAAAAACAAGTCTGTTGACATACCTGAAAAAGTACATCCCCACATGTTTCGACGTTCTCGTGCAACACATCTGTATCAGGATGGAATCCCTGTTGAACTGATAAGCAGAATGCTAGGCCACTCTTCTACAGAAACAACACGAAAATTTTATGCAAAACCATCACTTGAACAGATGAAATCAGTCATAGAAAATGAAAATGATATAAATATAAAGCCTGAATGGGAAAATGAAGATGAAATAGCCTGTCTACTAGGTATACGATAAAAAAATTATCCTCAAGTTTTTCAGTAAAAACAGCCTTGGGTGGCTGCGTTACCGGAAAACTGAGGATAATTATTTGTTGGGGATAAGTCTAATTATCCTGAATTCAGGATAACTTGACGAGAGGACTCTTAGACCCTTTACCGTGGGAAGACGATCATGGCTGTTTTCAAATTCTGTCAAAGGAGCAGAAGCCAGTGCAGCAGCATTCAGTCTGGTAGAAACAGCTAAAGCCAATAATCTTGATTCATATGATTATATTGAATACCTGTTAGAAATAATGCCAAATATAGATTTTATGAAAAGTCCTGAAAAACTTGATGACTTTTTACCCTGGAGCGAACAAACACAATCAGTATTTTAAAACGTTAACCAAATGATCATGATATCACAAAAGTTAACGTTTTTATATACACCATTTTATTTGGCGCTTACATTAAGTTTGGCGATTATTTTATAAATATCATTTTTCATATAATTGCAATTACATCTATCTAGCAATTCTATCGTTCTATTTAAAGATTTATAATTTGTTTTTAATCTTTTTATAATATCTGCTTGTGTCAACTGTACATTTCGTCTTGACTGATTTTGAGATGTATTTTCTATTTTACTTATTACCTTATCAACTCCTCTTCCACTCATTCCTATTTTTGACCCAATCCAATCACGTTTAGTACCTCTTGGTCTTTCCTCAAGTTCTTCATAAATCTTACTCCACATTTGAATCTCGTTATATCGAACTTCTGCACTTTTTTTCCTTTGTACATTATTTTCCATTATTAAGGCTAATTCATCATTTTCAGTATTAGGCTTTTCTACAACTGAAATATTAATACGTCCATCCCCCATTCCATTTTCATACAGCTTACATATAGCTAAATATCTTGTATGTCCACCTAATAAAGTGTAACTACATCCATCAATTTGTCCCTCAGAATCTACAGTACTTTCATATGCAATAGCATTTTCCATTTGTCCGTTTTCTAAAATAGAATCTGCAAGACTATCAATTACGCTTTCTTGATAATCATAAAAATTTAAATTATTTAATCTGACATCATTAATACTTACTCTCTTTATAATACCTAAATCTCTTGTCATACTGCTTAATAAACTCATTATCATTTCCTCCTTTTTTGACTTGTCCGCCGTCCTCAATTTCTAAAAGGCAGCAAGTTGAACTGAATACAAGGTGGAGACTTGTACTACCTTGTATTTATAAGGAAACTTGCTGTATGTTCAAAGACATTATGATCATATATAATTTCTTTATTAAAACTCTTTTCTGATACAAATCCACAAAAAAAGGAACAGCTATATTAGCCAATATTCTGTATCAACACTTTGGATTGATACCTTTTTATTTAACTGTCCATTTTACAGGGTACAGTTTATTCAGTAAAGCTCCTTTTTTAATAATATTAATGCTAATGATGTTTTAAAAACTATAAATAAAAAAGGGGACGAGTTTACGACAATTGTATCTTAGTAAAAGGTCCAATTTATTCCGATCGTCTAATTTAAAAGGATGTCGTATTTTTTTGCTAAGCAGTCCCCTGTTTTAACTAGTCTTTAAGTAAATAAAATCTGTTTTTATGTATCAACATTTTAACATAGATAATTGTTTTTTAAAGCAATTATGTGATTTTTTTATTATTTAATAACAGAAATTTATCTTCATGATTATTTGTAAATAATATAAAGTAAATAAAAATGATTATAGTAAATCATAATATTTACTTTATAGATATTAAATTATCTAAATATGCAAAAGATACAATTATCATTTCTTAATTTAGGAAATAGATAGCTTCAAGATATATTACCTATCTATAATTAGTTTGTATTTAAAACAAACTAATTATCATGATTTAAATATCGAAATCATTGGAGGAAATATGAAGACAAAGAGTTATAAACATTGGATTATTGTAGCTATTTTATGCTGTTTATCAGCCAGTTCAATTGGATTATGTACAAATTCAATTGGTGTATTTTATGTACCCGTTTCCGAAAGCTTGCATGTTTTAAAAGGTACTTTTGCTATGCATGCTACATTATCATCACTGGCAACAGCTTTTACATCCTTATTTATGCCTAGAATAATGAGACGATATAATTATAAAAAAATATTACTAATTGGTGTTTTGTTTACTTTTGTGACAACATTATTGATGTCTTTTAGTAATTCAGTCTGGTTATTTTACATACTAGGTATTATTAGAGGAGTAGGTATTTCAATGTATGGCATGGTGCCATTAACGGTAATCATTACCAACTGGTTTGTTGAAAAGCACGGTATTGCAACTAGTATTGCATTAAGTTTTAGTGGCTTATCAGGTGCTATCTTTACGCCTTTATTAAGTAGTTGGATTTCTACATATGGGTGGCAAACAACATATTTAATAATGGCCATTTGTGTTTTAGTCCTTACTATACCAGCCTTTATTTATCCCTGGTCAATATATCCAAAAGATTTGAATTTATATCCCTATGGTTATCAAAATAAGATCAAATTAACCTATTCATCTAATAAATCCAAAATCAATGTAATATCAATAGGATTTATCTGTATGTGTATATTTACCGTATTACATACATCAATTACCGGTATTTCACAACACCTATCAGGTATGGCTACCAGTATCGGATTTTTACCATCCGTTGGGGCTACGATGATGTCATTAGTAATGTTTGGTAATATCGCAACAAAGCTATTAATTGGATTTATCAGTGACTTATTAAATCCAATTAAAGCCTGTGTAATAATGATACTTGTAAATATTACTTCATTATTCTTTTTATACAATGGCATGATTACTTGTAATTCATTAATCTTATTATTAAGTTCCTTTGCCTTTGGATCAATATATTCTGTCGGTGCCGTTGGTATTCCAATCCTGACAAGATATTTCTTTGGTATCGAAAATTATTCATATTGTTATTCGATAATCGGTTTTTTAACTAATGTCGGCAGTTCCAGTTCACTATCATTGATTGGTTATGCTTATGATTTTACTGGTGGTTATGAAATAGTTTTAATTATTGCCATATGTTTCCATATTATCAATTTAACCCTTTTAACAATTATTTATCTTCACTATCGTAAAAATCATAATAAAGCAAGCATATCTTAACATAATAATACTTAAACAATTTCGAAAAAATAAAAACAGTCAAGTTACTATATCATTACAACAATTGAGGAAGAAAATACTCTTAGATCAACACAAACCAAAACTGGTACTAAAACAAAAAAATTTTATAACGATAACAATCAAGTAATGTGGTCAGTTTCTGTACATGGTACATTTACTTATACTGGTACTGATTCTAGCAGTAAATGTACTACTTCCACAGTATCAACAACTTGTCCAGGAAGCACATGGAAGATTATATCTCGCAATGATTCAAAAAGTGGAAATAAAGCAACGGCAAATGCAACTGCTGGCCAATATATAGCTGGTTAATTATCATATAAAGTTTCAACTTCAGTTACACTCATATGCAGCGCATCGGAAAAATTGTCATAGACAAAAATTTATATATTATAAAAAGTAATTCGTAATATTTGTTTGATAAATAAAACACATTATTTAAAACATCAACAAATGACTAGAAATTTGAATTTCTAGTCATTTGTACTTTTTAAATATACATTTAATTTTTTTTGAATTCTTTCTAATTCTTTTATTGGCAGTTCTAACATTGTATCAATTTTCACTTGTTCTTTTCCATCATCAAGTATCTGAACAGCAAATAATATTTCAGCTATAGAATCTATACTTGCTGCTATATCTTCTAAATCTTCTTCTAGTTTATGATCCATGTTTTTTATTCTCCTTTATTAATCTGTTTCCAGCAATTAATAGTGCTTGTATATCATTTCTTCTTATTTTATATTTAGTACTTACTTTGTCTAAAACAGATTTAATTGTTTTATTATCTGATTCCGAATCTAAAATATCAGTTTGTTCATCACCTATAATTTCTAAACTATAATAATTATTTTCTTTAGTAAGCGCCAAATAAAAAGGTGGGTTTAATTTTATCATCGTTTGTGACACAGTAAATTTATAGATATCATAGAGAATTATGGATTTCCATAAAAGTCCAGAAAAGTCTATATAGCTCTATGTTATCCTGTAAAACTATTAATGTCAATATAAAGATGTATAAATTCGATCACATAGGCATGTACAATTCTTAATTTTCAGAATCATCATAATAGTCTTTAAG
>CASETM010000082.1 GCA_949290865.1 uncultured Bacillota bacterium | reverse complement strand
ATCGTATATATTATATACTTTGATGAATGTAGTATCAATACTGCACTTTTTCAGCTTGAACAATATAAAAAACCAGAAGCTAATATCATACAGATACTATCTTCTGGTAAAATGTCATCATCTTAACTTAATGACATTGCCTATGCAGGTTGTTTTTGTCATGCCCTAAAACAGCAAATCAATATTCACTTTTCAAAGAACTTAAACAGTTAACCTATATAAATACAGGTATTTTCATATTTTCACATTTTTTCATAAAAAATGCTTGTATTTTATATAGTTAGCTCCTCAATTATTAAATTTATTTAAATGATAAATTAATATCATGTTCATTTCCAATATAACTCATGAAATCATCTTCACTATTTTCATAAAGTTTAATATGCTTACAATTAAGCTGACTGTTATTTGAATTGCGAAGCGTTAAATACATCTCGCCATCTTCCCATTCTATTGATCCCATTACATAATCATTTAAACTATTCAGGAAAAAGATATCTTCTATTTCTCCTGTCTTTTGATCAAAATAAACTTCGTCATCAAACATCTGAATATCATTTCCTTCATTAGTTTTATCATAATATTTTAAATATAATACCATCTTATCTTTTTCTAACTTCCCAATCTTTAAGTAGAACCCTTGTTGAGAAGCTTCTAAATCTTCTTGCTGGCAATAATAGATTTCTTTATCATAATCATAAATATCTTCATATCCATAACTGCTATTATATTCACTAGTGGTATCTTCACAAGAAACACTTAACAATTGATCTTTCTTTTCATACAAATACGTATACATATATTCATCGATAGGAACCTGTTTACCACGATCAGAAAAAAATAATTGTTTTGTACTGTAACTATAATCAGATACTTTCAGAAAATCATCTGAAACATTAAACCTAAAAAACTGATATGGATCATATGCAAAATCGATTGTATATTGACACAATTGAAATATCTCATCATCAATAATACCCAAAATATATTCATATCCATTTTCAAAGTCATAAAAATAAAATGTTTCTTGATTTCTGTCATTATCTGCATAAGTGCTATTAATCATTGTAATAAGTCCATTACTGTCATAATAATAATTATATTGAGTATTATCATTCTGATTTGTTTTTGTTGTTAATAAATCATTTTTATACTTTACTTTATATTTATCATCATTTTCTTCAATCAGACAATTTTTTTGTTTTGTTGAAGTACCATCACTGTACATAACTTCGTAATCTTTTGTTTCACTATTTACTTTGATATATTCTATACTATTATTAGTTTCAAAATAATATGTGCTGTCATCTCCATTATATTCCATAGTGTAAAGCAGCTGGCTATCCTGAGACATTTCTACGATTCGCTCATTGCTGTCTAATATAACATCGTATTTCCCACTGTTCATGTTACAGTCTATCTTCTTAAAATCTTTATCCGCTAAATAATATTCTAGCGTTCCTTCACTTCCTTCTTTGATAAACTCTTCAACCAGGTAATATCCTTCACCTAAATATCTTATTCTTTTATTTCCTTCTTCTATTATTTCAATGTCTGGTGCTTCTTTGAGATACAGATCATTTTTACATATATAATTATCCTTTATTAATTCAATTGCCTCACTTGATAATGCATCATCTAAGTATTTTTGAATAACTTTATCTTCTTCAAATACTTTTTTTCTTGCTTCTTTGGTATTAAGTATCTCAATATTTTCAGCAGAATTTTCTTTGTGACCAAATATATAGTATCCCGCCATCACCAGACATACCAGAACAACAAATATTACATAAAACTTCTTATTGTTAAATACTTTTTTCATCTTCTACCCTCATTCCCAGATTTCTTATTTAGTTGTTGAATAATCATCACTCCATACTTTCCAGCCATTTAAAGCTGTCGCATCCGTAAAATACCAGTAGTATTCATGACCATCGTCAAGATAAATATATTTTCCATCTTCTTCTCTAATGATTTCAATGTTCCCTTTATCAGCTTTAAATGTCCCGCTATATGTACCACTATCAGATTTCCATGTGGCTGTGATTGTACCATCATAGTAATTATCAGTGAAATTTCCTTCATATGTGAAATCTACATTTTTTTCTTCTTGAGATGAACTCACCTGAATATTTGGTTCATAGTAAGTTGCCTGACCATTTAACATATCATTCTTCCATGATCCTGAGGCTACTGTATAACTGTTTTCACTGGTATAAATACCTAATTGTTTTCCTTCACCATTTCTTTGCCCGTTTTTTATATTTCCAACATAAATACCGTTATTTTGAAGTATTGTCGCTTTTCCATTAGATAATTCATTGACTATTTTGCCATTTTGATAATAGATTGTTTTTGTTAGTACCTGAGCATTATTATTAAAGAAATCAATCAGTTTATCATAATCGTCCTCTTTCAAATAATTATTTAATTTTTCTATCATATCTGAATTAATGTAATATTCTGATAAAAATTCTTCATAACTAATGGCATCTCCACTCAGTTTTTCTGCATACTGCATAATATTGCTTGATGTGAGTTTTTTATTAACATAAAGAAATACACCATCATCATAACCATATTCATCATCGCTACTATACCAGAATACTGATTTATCATTATCTAATATGCCTATACAATATACTCCTTCTTTCATTTTATTTTCTGTATAATCTGTTATATTGGTTCTTTCAATAGATTTAAACTCAAATAGTTGTTCAAGGTCCTGATCTTCAGGAGCTTCAACCAACGTTGTTTCAACTACATCTTCCTGTTCTTTTGTTTCCTCTTTACCACTGCATCCAATCAGTGAAAAAAGCATCACCATAACTATAAATAATTTTGTTATTTTCATTTCTTATCTCCTTAAACATCATTTATTACTCAATTTTTTTAATTTAAAATCATTGATAAAGCAAAAAAAGCATTCTTTATTTCTCCACATGAATGAATCTCATAGAAAATAGCATTTCTCTCTATTGCTTTTACAAAAACAAATCTATTGAATCAGTCAAACAAAAAATATTTCTCTCATTCTCAATCAGAAAAAGATATAATCATATCAATTCATCCTGTATTTATAATATTTACATATCATTATAAGAATTATTGTCATTACAAATACATCTCATTTTTCAAACAAACATCAACTTAACTACCAAGAACCAAAAAATAAAACAGCTTTCTTATTTTTAGTTCTTTCCAACCACCCCATATTTTTTATCACATCTATTCCGTTTTTATACTATTCAGATATCATTAAATCTCTTTCCTATCTGCCTACTTTTTCCATCATATAAAAACAAAAAAGTATTTGATAAGCTATTTCTCTTTACATCATTGAATCACAATTTCTGTTATAAAAAATTCAAATAGATTTTGCTATGTTTCAAAAATTATATAATATGCAAATCAAGATATCAAAAGTCATCCCCATAATTTGTAACAAATAACATTTATATGCAATTTTTGGAATATGGAATCGTCAAAGTTTGTATTATCATGTTGAAATAAGATATTATTTTGAATTCATGTCAGCGCTTAAGTAAATTTCTACATTTACTTAATTTCTATAATGTTTTGGATAGTTACAAATTCTCGACAAAATGTTACTATTAATAATATCTGATTTTAAATTATTTTTTAAACAATATAAGAGGTGAAAATAATGTTATATTTGTGGGGAAGATTTATGATATTCATCATAACAGCAGGAATCTGTCAGCGTTATTACTATAAAATATATTCCAGAACACAAAAAATAAACATAATAAAGCTTTCTGTACTCTTTTGTTTTCAGACAGTGATGCTATTATTATGTTTTATTGCTGGTATTTATAATTCAGCGATAACAAATTTTATTCTATATTTTGTCAATATGCTTCCTTTGTTTCTGTACAAAGATAAATTAAAAAACAAAATATTGATCTATTTCATCATATTTTCCTGTTTAGCAGGAACAGAATTGTTTATTTCTGCTTTTTATATTTTTTTAACTTCTTTATTTTATTCATCAGCAGTATTTCCCCAGGACCTGGCAATTGTTGAGTCATTGACATTTTTTATACCTCCTCTATTAATATTTTTAATGAATCTCTTGATTTCTAAATATATTCCTTTATTTTTAGATAAGATATATATGATGAAATTAGGAAAAAACATTTTTCTTTTATTGATAACTTTCTTTATCATTGTTTTTAATTCTAGTTGTCTGTTTTCTATTCCTGCTCAAATATTCGGATATTTTACAGTTGTATATATTCTTTTATTTCTGTTGAGTCTATTTCTTATTTTTATTAATATAAATGACATAATAAACAAATATAAAAAAAGCAAGCTCAACAGATACTACCAAAAAATGTTTGATACACAAAAAAATCACTTAAAAAACATTGATACAAATTTTAAAGAGACAAGAAAGAAAAACCATGATTTCTATAATCATATGATTATTATTAACGATCTTTTAAAAAGCCAAGATATTCAGATCACGAATTACATTGAAGAATTACTGATAAAATACGATCATTTTCTTTAAATTTCAGGATGGTACGTCAAGATGTTATATATATTATTTAGATTTACTGGCTTTATCATTACAATATTTATCTGGCAGATTTTTTATTATCATATCTATTCTCGTACACAAATGATACAGAAAAAGAATTTATTGATAATTTATCTGTTTCAGGTTCTATTCATTTTTATTTTCTTTATGATGAAAACATATAATGACGCACTGATCATTATTATCTTATGTTTCGTCAATGTGTTTCCATTATTTTTATACAAAGATGGATTTAAAAATAAGATCTACAATTATCTGATCATCTATGGTATTTTTATTACCAACGAAATTATTGGTTCTATCATTCTAATGTTCATTGTCTCTGCCCTTCAGTTAGGGGTTCTTTTGCCACAGGAACTGGTTGCTTCTGATTCATTGCTTTCTTTTATCCCAGTATCTATCATGCTGGTGATAGACGCTATTGAGTCAAAATATATTTGTGATTTTTTATACTTTAATAAAAAGATGAACATGATGAAAAATGGTTTTTTAACCGTTATTTCCATTATTATTCTCAATATTCAGTTCAGTATGCTGTCTCTTGCTGACAAATCATCTTTTATTCTCATTTCTGCTGTTTCAGTATTTCTATTATTGATAAATCTTTATCTCATTTATATCAATATAGATGATTTCATAAAAAAATATAAAAATTTTCATAGTTTAAAATATTATCGAAAAATGCTCAATGAACAAAACATCATCCTCGTCAATATAGATGATCATTTTAAAGAAACCAGAAAAAACAATCATGATTTTATTAATCATCTGGTCATTATCAACACCTTATTAGAAACGAATGATACAAAAGCAATCAATTATATATATGACCTGATAAAAACTTTTAGAAGAAGGTGAAAAAAATGAAAGGAATTATCCTATTTTTTATAACATTTCTCCATTTTATTTTTTGGCTGATCATGTTTTTCAAAAACTTTTATGTCGAAAATCACTATAATTTTTACTTTTCTACCATTTTCTGGATATCTTTGCTGATCGTGATCATATTCATGATCATGATCATAAAAAAGCTTTATTTGTTTCAAAAATTAGAATACAAAGTTCAATTAGTCAAAGAAATGAATGAGCTGAAGGAAAAGCAAAAAAAAGATATAGAATTGTCTATTCAAAAAGAAGATGATAAAATGCAAAAAAATCTTGAAATATTAAAAGATATATCCATATTATTAAAAAACGATCAGTTTACAGCAGCACAGAAAAAATTCATGCTTTTATATGACGGTATACAAAACAAAGAGACTGTTTATTATTGTAACAATTCCTATGTGAATGCAATTTTATACAATAAAAAGCTCTTAGCATCACAATTTAATATTAGCATCAATTATGATATCCATTTACCAGAAAACAATGATTTAGAAATTATTGATTTACCAGCAATCTTATTTAATATCTTAGATAATGGTATTAATGCATGTAAAAAAATCAATCAAAGCCAGATCGATCTTATGATAAAATACAACAATAAATACATATCGATTTATCAGAAAAATAACAATAGCGATCCTTTTAAAAACAAGGAACAGAACTTACATGGTTATGGATTAAAAATTGTTGAAGAAATCGTTGATAAATATGATGGTATATGTGAATGGACAAATTCAGAAGATTTTTTTGAATCAAGGATCATGTTGAAATACAAAAGAGAGGATTTTGATGATGAAATTAGCTATAGTTGAAAATGATAAAAAATTTATTAAAATCGTTGAAGATAAAATAAAAGAATTAGGATACGATGATGTCTCTGCCTATTCTGAAAGTCAAACTTACAAAGATGATTTATTAAAAAATCACTGTCAGTTTGATATTGTAATCATGGATATTGAATTAGACAATGATTCAGGCATAGATTTAACGATCGAAACAAATCGTGTTCTGCCATTCTGTCAAATTATCTATCTGACATCTTATATTCAGTATGTCAGCGATGTTTATGAAACAGATCATATTTATTATATAAATAAAGTGGATTTTGATAAGTATTTTTCTAAAGCAATAAATAAAGCCGTAACCAATATTCATAAAAAGCAATCTGAAATATTAAGCATTTCATGGAATAAAATTAATAACCATCCACCAGCCATAGCTGGTGGTTTTTCATTTTCGGGTATAACCCTAACTTTATTGGCAGCACACACGTGTGCTTTTTTAACGCCTGTCAGCCCGCATCTTTTACCTGCTACCCTTTAAAAGGGTCTCTTGGATCAAACAGTGTCAGCTGATCCGTTTTTCGATCAACTTCTAACTGTTTGGCTATATATTCCTTTATGGCTTTTGTATTTTTTCCCACTGTATCTACTTATACCGATAAAACAATTATGCCGATTAAATTGAGATAATCATTGTATTATCATTAGTTTTTTATTGATTTATCGGCATAAAACATTTTATTGAGTCTGTCTTTTTCTTCTTCAGATAAATTTTCATAATCATCTTTT
>CASETM010000081.1 GCA_949290865.1 uncultured Bacillota bacterium | reverse complement strand
TGTTTCAATCGTACAGCTGACACTGTATGTTCCATCCTTATTGTCTGTATATTTTGCTTCATGCCACACCAGATCATCCTGTTCGTTTTTCGCTGTCCATGTTGGCATTCTTACCTTTGTCAGCGCTGTATCACTTTCCACCGTACATGTTACTGTGTATCCTTTTCTTGTCAGATTTGATACCTTCACATCTTTGATATTAATAAATGAAACGTTTTCTCCTTTATTCACCATACCTACATAATTACAACTTACATACGCCGAATTATTGAAATTATATGTTCCATCTGAATTTGGAAGTTCATTTTGGACTTTATAAAAATTGTTTTCTGATGTTGTATTTATTATTAGAAACGCATATGCCGAATTTTTTATAGTCGTATAATATGAAGTGGTAGAAGTATTTGATCCTGCTCTAACATTTAACGTTGTATATGTTGTTCCAGTAATATCTTTTATTCCAATACTGTAATAATTTTTATCAGCGTTAGAAATCCCAGCATCCATATTTGCTGCTATACTTGCACATTTTTCGCCTTCATAAGGATCTGAAGAATACTTACCAAAAATTCCGCTTCCTTTATTTCCAAAATATCCTCCTCTAAATAATGTGGTATATTTTGGATTCAAATATCTTAAAGACATCCAATTAGCTGCAAAATCATAAATACAGTTTTCTACATTTGGATATTTGTCTGCATTTCCTGCAGGATTGTTATCTGTTGCATCTAATCCAAATAAATTGTTATTATTTAGTGCAATTGAACTTTTTCCCCACCCTGATTCGAGTGCTGCAAAACTGGCTGCAAGCAATGCATTAACACCATATGTGTTTTGATATTTTATAAAAAGATCTCCAGTATTATTTAACTTAGAAGTTGTAGAATTTGCTTTGTTATTTAAATATTCTGTAATTTGACTTCCAGTATAATTTGTTTGACTTCTTAACGGTAAATACTGAAAATAATTATAATATGGATTATTTGGATTCACTGAATTAGTTCTTACATTATTTTTATAATCATTAATCATTACATTGTAATCAGTATAAAAATAATGACCATCATAACTATAGTATTCTTTACCTTTAACTAAATATGAAGGGCCCTCTCCTACATAGTTATAATTACCCTCATTTTTAGTAGCATTAACATTATTTGATATATAATGATATAATTTCCCTTGTGAATTTACTTCGTAATTACTTGCATAATAAGTACCTTGTGTTACAACTTCAACAAGATTAGGATCAACTAATCCTACAACTCCTGACATCATAAATTTAACTTTTCCATTTTCCATTCCTAGATACGCTGCATCAGCTGCACTCGCCTTCGATAAATATCCTGCCTGTCCGGTATTAGCATCGGTATAACTTGTTGTATATTCATTTCCTGGTTTTTTACAGTTAAAATTAACCATGTTGGCAGTAGTAACAACTCTCGCATTAGGATTAAACTCCTCCCCAGTTGTTCCATCATATACATCAACTGTAGTAATATTTCCGTTTTCATCAACATAAGAAGTTTGACCAATAACTTCTTTATTATCAGCTATTGTCATGTCTTTATCTTCTTCATCTGTTTTTTCCACTGACTTATAATCTTTTTCTTCTAATTTTTCATCAGATGATTGATTTTCTTGTTCTAAGACTTCTTGTTCTGCATCTTCTTCTGCAACTTCAATTCCTAAAGCAGTCGACATTTCACTTGTAAACATACCAAATGAAATTAATATTGCTATAAAAATCTTTGCTTTTTTCGTCATTAATAACCCTCCTTACTAAATCGATTAAAGTATACAAAAAGAACAATAATATTTCAAGCATCTCTATAATTTCTCAAATATTATCGTTCCTAATTATCTTGTTTTATTTTTTGACATTTAATATATTAAATTTTCATTTATTTATTTCATTTATCTTTTTTTCTAGCAATGATACCTTTTGTATTAACAACGTAATTTTCTTATTTTGATTGCTAACAAAAACAGTTAATGCTATACACACAAAAATAAGTAAAACTAGGATAACACCAGTTATCATATTGGAAAGTGTTTGAAAACCCATTAAATTTTGAAAAAATCTAAAAGCTAAAGGAAAAATTGCCATTAGAAATGTAATAATCACTGGAAACATCCATACTAAAAAATATTTAAATGGCATTTTACTATTTCTAAAAAAATATAATATGACCAAAAACAGTATTATTGAAACAGAAAAAATTGCTATTCTTAAATTTAATGGCATATTTATCTCCCCTTATTCACACATTAATATATTAAAAATTACATTAATCATATAATAAACCGATTTCCACGAACCAATTGAAGAAACTCCATTTTCTCGCTCATGCATCAAAACAGGCACTTCCAAAACCCTGAATCCTTTTTTTAAAACAGTTGTATTTGTAATTGGTTCAGGATACTCTAAAGGATAGTCATCAGCAAATATTTTGATTATCTTTTTATTAGCTGCCCTAAAACCGGAAGTTGTATCATATATTCTTTTTTTTGTTTTTATCTTTATAAAATAGGAAATTAATTTTATACCCACTCTTCTCATAAGAGTAGAATGAAAATTATTTTCAGTCTTTGCGACAAATCTTGATCCAATAACAAAATCACATTGTTCTTCGATGATTGGACTAATAATATTATCTATGTACGACACATCATGCTGTCCATCTCCGTCAAATTGAACAGCAATATCATAATCGTTTTCTAAAGCATATTTATATCCTGTTTGTACTGCTCCACCTATTCCCAAATTATGAACCAACGGTACAATTGGTATATTATTATTTTTACATATTTCTAAAGTATTATCGGTTGATCCATCATTTATTACAATAACATCAAAATGTGTATTATATTTTTTATTATGAGAAATAATAGTTTCATATGTTTTTAATATATTTTCCTCTTCATTATATGCTGGAATAATTATTAATATTTTTTTCTTTTTATCCATTTCTGTCTCCATCAAAATAATTCTAAAAAATAATATTTTAACAATTACTATGCTAAATACCATATAAATATAAAGTATTTTCCTACACTTTTCAACATCATTATACAGTTTCCAAAGCGCAATACAATAAATAAAGATTTATCTATTTCTACATTTACCAAAAATATCATATCATATTATCAGTAAAATATACAATATCAATAGAGCAATCATCAGCTGATTTAACGTCATTATCCAGTTGCCGATACGTTCCTTTTCCCGTTTTTTGGAAAGATCACGTATGAGCAGATACAGCAGTTTATACAGTATATTTTCATTTGGAAATATTCCTCTTTTTGTTAGCTTTTTGATAACGCTACTGTAATTGAACAGCTGTTCTATATGCAAGAAATTTCTTCTCAATACACCGATATATCCTAGATAATATTTCCATTTTCTGCAGAATAATTCAAACACTGAATGTGCTGTTTTTAGTCTTTCCTCACCACATACTCTTATTAATGACTTTCTGAATTTCTTGTAGTCCTTGCTTGCTACATATTTCACAGAATTTCTAATCAGATGGTCAATACATCTCTATACGATAATCCTGTCAGAAACAGATTTGCTTCCTTCTTACAGATAAACAATTCATCACAATAAAAAGAACTTCTTCAACTCTTCGTGTCTTCAGTATCTTTTTGATATGTCCATTTCTGCAGTTCGATATATTTTTGAACCTTGTCATTGGTTTCATAGCAAAGATGATAATTCATCTCATCCTGAAGTATGGATTCGAACATCATATTAAAAGGATCGTTGAAAGTGTCATTCATATCTTCTACTGATTCAATCTAATAGACATCGTTAATAGCGTTTTATCTTTGCCATTTCCATACACCTCTTTTCTCACAATTATAGCATAAAAAATAAAAACTGCGGAAGCTAAGCCGTATGTTCTTAACTTACACAGTTCATCTTACACTCTCTTGTGCTCTATTTTGAATATTTCTCGTGTCTACTTAACAAAGCATATATATCAAGTTGTCGTCCATAAATAGTTTATCTTTCTCTCTATACTACTTGGTTACCCAAAATCCAACTTATATTTATACCTAAATTTTTTCCCATTCAATAAGTATTCATTAAATTTACATTCTTATAATTAAATTACATATATCACTAATTAAAACTCCATATCATTAAATCATTTATAAACAACTACTTTTGTTCCTACAGGACAATTATCATATATCCATTTAGCATTATTAACATCCAATCTTACACAGCCATGTGACAAATCCATTCCCAAACGACCATCCATTATCCTTTGTGGTGATGAATCCTGATAATATAATACAGAATGAAAACCGTATCCACCTTTAAATGGTGAAAAATAGAAACATCTAGAAGATCCAGAATCAAAATAAATACGTTTCATATAAATCGAAAACTCCCCAGTAATGGTTGGTGTACTAGGTGCTCCTACAGTGCAAACATAACTTTGTATATTGCTCCAATTCTGATAACTACCACTATAAACACCTACCCGATGATTTGTTAAATCTACTAATATTAATTTATTCGTACTACTTCTATAATTTTGTGCTTTTAAATTCATCCCAAACAACATGTCGTTTGCAGGAATATTATACGTCTTTTCTAACAATTTTATTTGTACTCCATTTATTACAGCATAATAATGCATATTGTACAATCCTGCATGTTTATGATTTCCCGTATTCAATGTAGCAGACCACAAACCATTCCCTTTATATGTTGCATTGTACCAGACCAAATCATCTTGACCATTTGTTTCACTCCATGTTGGAATCTTCACTTGCTCCACATTACCTCCATTAGGATTAAGGATATTTAATGTGTATTTTCCAAGACCAATCCTTTCAACATAAGCATAATCCGATACGCTTATTTCTCTAACATCCTCAAAAGCCAGATGCCTTACTTCATTTTTTAATGTTGCATAAATATGTATGTTAAAATTCCCGATATGATATTTATGTTTGGCAATATCAATAATTACCTGATATGTATTATCGTCAATTTGAGAAGTATTATACCAGACAAGGTCATTTTGATCTGAATCTCTCCACATCGGTACTTGTATTTTAGATACTAAATTTGGTGTTGTTGTTTTAATAGTTATCTTGAATTCTCCATTTGTTGAAGTTGGTTCTAATGATTCTATATATACATCAGCTTTCAAAATGATATGAAAAGTCGTTGTTTTAAGTATATTCATACTTCCACTGTTGTTCTGCATGTAGCAGTGTACCTGATACTGTCCTGCCGTTTTGTGATCTTTGATCTTGACCGTATAGGTATAGTTCCCTTCACCATCCAGGCTTGCTGTATACCACTTCAGGTCATCCTGTTCGCC
>CASETM010000080.1 GCA_949290865.1 uncultured Bacillota bacterium | reverse complement strand
AGGAGGCAAAAAATAAAAGCCCTTAAAGGGCTAGCCAGAAAAGGCGTTGCGGCTGTCAGGCTTCAGAGTGTGAAACACAGCGCAACAGAATGCCCTTCTAGGGCGCGTACATACCACGTCTTTTAGGCGTGGTTATGATATTTGATCTTTAATACGTTTGTAGTTCGTCATATTGGTTTTTGTGACTTTCAGCAGCATTTTACTGCCGTATTTTCTGGCAATATTGATGGCCACCTGATCTAGAGCACTGCTTGTTCCTCTTGGCAGTTTCATTTTCAGGCTTTTTGACATATTATTAAAATACTGATAGAAAGCATATTTTGATAAAATAGACGAACACATGATAGCCAGGTATTCTTCTTCACCTTTCTGTTCAAATGTAAGATCTTTGACGACAATGACTTCATTTTTTAAATAATTATAAAATGTTTTTGGTGAAACAAACTGATTAACAACTTTTTTATCAACTTTGATTGCAACTTTCTGCATAACGTTTGTAATTGCCTGATTGTAAAGCTGTGCTTTGATATTCGCTAAATTTTTACCAGAGCTGGCCATCTGATTGTAATGAGAATTATCCAGGATCAATAAACTGTATACAATACGATCTTTAATTTGTCTTGCAATATCAATTATCTCTTGAGTTGACATTTCTTTAGGATCTCTCACATTGATACTTAACAGCCAATCATAATCATTTTCATCAATGTAACAGGCTACAACACAAAGTGGACCAAAAAAATCACCAGATCCTGTTTCATCACAGCCGATGTGTGAATGTCTATAATACTCTTTAACTTTGTTTGTATTGCTTATCCCTTTCTGGGCAACTGGCGCAGAGTTAACAACATGCATATTGATAATATTCATTTTATTTGAATTATTATTTTTTGAAACATTCATGTTACTGATATCCTCCTTTGCATACAATATAATTATACCATGTTTTTATAATTTTGACACTAAATTTTTGTTTTGATACAATTATCGCGAGGTGATTTAATGGAGATTTTAGTGAAACCTTTTCTTTTAGATGTTATCATTGTTTTTTTTATCATGATAATGATGATTTTAGGATATAAAAAAGGATTTATCGTCAGACTGTATGATTTTGTAACAACTGTTCTGACTTGTCTGGCTGCATATATAGCCTCTTATCCTGTTGGGCAGTCATGGATTATTTATTCTTTGGAACCACCACTGGAGGAAGTTGGTGATAAAGTCAATCAGCTGGTTGTTTTTGTTGTTCTTTTTATAGGATTGAAACTGATTTGCAGGATTTTAGGGATTTTTGTTAAACCATTTCTTAAAAAGGTTTTTTCAGCTTTTAGAATCACACGTTTTACTGACTGTTCTTTAGGAGCCGTTCTGTCTTTTCTAGAGAGCCTGATTCTGATCTATATTGTTCTGGTTGTCATTGTCTCACCTTTATTTTCTGGAGGACAGGAAATAATTGAACAGTCAGTTATCGGTAAGTCTGTGACTGACCATGTTCCTGTCTATACAGAAAAGATGATGGCCTTAGATATGATTGAGGAATATCGTTACTTAGATCTTGATAGGAAAGACACAGCATGTGTTACAATTGTTTCCGATGTATTATTCCAGTTAGATGATCTTGGACTGATTGATGAGGATACATTAAAAACTTTTATGATCAATTATTACAGTGATATTGATCAGGTAAGTGTTGATCAGGGAACCTATGAACGTTTGCTTGCGTTTTGTCAAAAACATGAAATTGATGATCAGAAAATAACAAAAGGATTAATAGTGAGTGAGAAAAATGAAGAATAATTGCGATATTTTAGAGTTTGATTTAATTCAGAAAAAGATTAAACAGTATTGTTTGAGCATAATGGCAAAAGAAAAGATTGACCAGTTAAAACCTTTTACTGATTTGGAAGATCTGCGATTGTTTCAGGATGATATTCATCATGCGACGAAAATGGTTTATGCCTATGGCAAACTGCCGATAGCATCATTTACGGATATCAGTAACAGTCTGCAAAAAGCCAATAAAGGTGGAATTCTGTTTCCTGAAGATTTCTTATCGATTCTGCAGATTTTGAAGAATATCAGGGAAATTGAAATTTATCTGGAAAATGAAATAGAACAGTCACAGCTTTATGATTATATGGCATCATTATATCTGCCTAAAGATCTGCTGCATGATATCCAAAGATGTATCGATCCATCAGGGCATATTCAAGATCAGGCCAGTTATGAACTGCAAAGGATCAGAAGACAGATTGTTTCTATTGAAGCCAGTATGCGAAAGAAAATAGCGTCTTTAAAAACTGAACATAAGGAGCAGTTATCCCATGATGTCATTTCGAGTCGAGATGATCATCTGGTTTTGCCGGTAAGTGTTTCTTATAAGCATCGTATTAGAGGAATCAGTCATGGCCAGTCAGCATCGGGACGGACAGTATATATTGAACCGGAAGAAATTGTGGCTTTAAATGGTCAGCTGGCTATGGCCAGGCAAGATGAACAGCGAGAAATTCAGCGCATTCTGATAAAACTGACACAGACAGTGAACAGCTATTATCGGGTATTGAGTGAAGATCTGAAGATCATGATCGATCTTGATGAAATATTTGCGATTGCCCTATATAGTCAGAAACTGGATATGATTATTCCTGAAGTTGTTGCTGAACATCAGGGAATATCATTATTAAAGGCCAGACATCCGTTGATTTCGTCAGATCAGGTTGTTGCTAATGATATTATTTTACAGAAACCCCAGGATATTCTGCTTATTTCGGGATCGAATACCGGCGGAAAAACGGTTGCTTTGAAAACTGCTGGTCTGTTATCATATATGGCTATATGTGGTTTGCCGATACCGGCAGTTTCTGCAAAACTGCCATTGTTTGATGAAATTTATGTTGATCTGGGTGACGAACAGTCGATTGCCCAATCGTTATCAACTTTTTCTTCACATATGTCGAAACTCATTGCCATCTGTAAAGATGTGACTAGTAACGCTCTGGTCATCATTGATGAAATCTGTTCAGGGACAGATCCCCGTGATGGTGAGAGCCTGGCTCAGGCTATTCTTGTCTATCTGCATCAAAAAGGCTGTCTGACATTATCATCAACACACTACTCGTCATTAAAACAGTTTGCGAAAGAAAGTGATTATATCAAGATTGCTTCGGTTGAATTTGATCATGAAAAGATGCGTCCAACTTATCGCCTGCTTGATGGCAGTGTGGGGAACTCATATGCAATTGAAATTTCAAAACATCTGGGACTCAATGAAGAAATCATTGCGCATGCCTATCAGCTTAAGGACAGTTCTTCGACAGTTTCACAGAAACTAATGGAAAAACTGCAGCATGAACTGGCTGAAGTCATCCAGGAAAAAGAGGCATTAGAAAAAGCTGTCGAAGACGCCAGGGAAAAAGAGCAGAAATATAACAGGCTGATCGAACAGTATCATAAACAGAAAGATCAGCTGATCGAAGAAGCGAAAGAAAAAGCCAATGAATATCTGGAACAGGCTAAAGATAAAACGAATCTGATTTTAAAAGATCTGCAGGGGAATATGAAACCACATGTTGTCATTAAGGCTAAAAAAGAGCTGGATGAAGCGAAATATCAAAAACGTCAGCCACAAAGACGTGATGATCATGTTTATAAAATTGGAGATGTTGTGAAGGTTCTTTCTGTTAATCGTGAAGGAGAAGTCATCGATATCAGTAAAAAGGGAATCTTAACAATAGCTATGGGCGGACTGAAATTAAATGCCAAAGCTACAGAAGTAGAGTTTGTTCATGAAAAACTGAAAGTAAAAAAAGAAACATCAAATGTCCGTTCTTTAAGGAAAGCAACGACACAGAGTTTTGAGTTGAATATCATAGGTCTAAGATATGAAGAGGCAATGATTCAGGTGGAAAAGTTTATTGATAATGCTCTTGTCAACAACTATTCAATGGTCAGGATCATTCATGGCATGGGCACAGGAGCATTGCGTAATGGTGTCAGAAAACTGCTGGATAAAAATAAATATGTTAAGTCATATCGTGATGGGGGAGCTAATGAAGGTGGATTAGGAGCAACACTGGTTTATTTTGAATAGAGAATATATAAAAAACAAGCTATCGCTGCTGCCATTAAAACCAGGCTGCTATATGATGAAAGATAAAGAGGGTACAGTCATCTATGTTGGCAAGGCGAAAAAGCTGAAAAACCGTGTTTCTTCATATTTTGTTGGCAGTCACAACTACAAGACGACAAAACTGGTTCAGGAAATTGACGATTTTGAATATATTGTGACGGACAGTGAAAAAGAAGCACTGCTGTTAGAAATCAATCTAATCAAGGATTATGCACCGAAATACAACATTAGCTTTATGGATAATACATATTATCCCTATATCCAGTTAACGAAAGAAAGACACCCGCGATTAAAAATTGTCAGAAATGCGAAAGAGAAAAAACATAAACACTTTGGGCCGTTTCCTGATGGTACCGCAGCCAGGGATATCTTTAAGCTTTTGAATCGTCTCTATCCATTACGCAAATGTAATCATATACCTAAAAAAACTTGTTTATATTACCAGCTGAATCAATGTCTAGCTCCATGTATCAATGAGGTCAGTGAAGAAGAATATAAAAAAATAACAAAACAAATTGCCCAGTTTATTCAGGGTGATACCAAGGAAATCATTGATGAACTGCATGACAAGATGATGCAGGCATCATCACAGCTCAATTTTGAACTAGCGAAAGAATACCGCGATCTGATCACTCATATTCAGCATGTGACCAGTAAACAGCATGTTCAGTTTGCTGATCAGGTTGATCGTGATATCATTGGTTATTATCAGGATAAAGGATATTTATCATTACAGCTGTTTTTTATGAGAAATGGAAAACTGCTGGCCAGGGATCTGAACCTTGTTCCTGTGGATGATATGCAGGAGCAGATTGTTCAGTTTATAGTCAGTTTCTATCAGGAAAATACATATCCAAAAGAAATACTGGTTCCTGATGATCTTGATACGACATTGCTGGAGGAAATACTGGAATGTAAAATTATTAAACCGGTTAAAGGTCAGAAAGCCAGACTGGTGGAAATGGCTAATCACAATGCCAAAGAAGCTTTAGAAAAGAAATTTCTGCTAATTGAAAAGAATCAGAAAGCAACGATCGGAGCGATCCATCAGCTGGGCGAAAAGCTTCATATGATCACGCCACGCAGAATTGAACTATTCGACAATTCCAATATTCAGGGAGCCTATGCCGTAGCGGGTATGGTCTGCTTTGTTGATGGTGTTCCTTCTAAAAAAGATTATCGAAAGTTTAAGATCAAAACAGTGGAAGGACCAGATGATTATGCCAGTATGAAAGAAGTCATCTATCGTCGTTATTATCGGGTGCTGGTCGAAGGACTGAAAAAACCAGATTTGATCATCGTTGATGGTGGGAAAGGCCAGATCAAGGTCGCTAAAGAAGTTATTGACAGTCTGAATCTGGATATCAAGGTTTGCGGTCTGGCCAAAGATGACAGTCATTCGACTTCACTGCTGCTTGACAGTGAGGGACAGGTCATTGATATTGATAAAAAAAGCGAACTTTTCTTCCTGCTGACACGAATGCAGGATGAAGTTCATCGCTATGCAATCTCGTTTCATAAAAATGTACGATCAAAGTCACTGTTTCAGTCAATCCTGGATGATGTGGATGGCATTGGACCAAAGCGAAAGAAAGAACTGCTCAAGCATTTTGGCAGTGTTAAGAAGCTGAAAGAGGCATCTTTAGAACAGCTGCAGGAGCATCTTCCAAAAGATGTTGCCAAAGAACTTTATGATACTTTAAGTCACATGCAATAAATGATATTCATATATTAGAGTGTAAGGAGCTGACTATGAATATCATCTTAACACCACGGGAAAGACAAATATTTAATTTGCTTATTCAGAACTATTCGACAAAAGACATTGCTAGAGAATTTAATATAAGTGAAAAAACAGTAAGGAATCATATTTCCAATGTGATTCAGAAATTAGGCGTTGATTCGAGAATGCAGGCAATTTTTGAATTAATTAAACTAAAGGAGCTGCAAATTTAGGCAACTCCTTTTTTTTGGCAGGTTCTCCCAATATGAAAAACTTTTCATTTTTCTGATGATGTATTATAATGACTTCAGGTGATCATGATGAAATTAAGAAGATGGCATCTTTATCTGATTGCGACACTTTGCTTTGTTCTGGCATTTGTTACTATAAATCGGAAATATGACCGGTTTTATCGTGTTAATGGTATTAACAATGATAACCGAGCGCTGATTGAAATGTATCTGGATGAAGATGAACAGGATTATTTGATTGAAAATGCGATTGCTGTTGATGAATTTATTGACTATATTGCCTATGATGAATTTCACCTGCAGTATTATCGCTATTATAATCTGTTAAGGCAGGCGCAGGATTATGATGATCTGCGGCTTTTGCTCATTGATGCCAATGCCATGGCTGATCGTCTGACTGTTGAATTTGGCAACGGAGCGGAAGAACGTTTTGAAACCCTGATCAAGTATAATCTGGAATATGCCTATATGAACAGTACATATTTTGATTTTAATAATATCAGATATTATCAGCTGTTAAGAACTCTGTATGATGAATACGATTACAGCTATGTTGTGATGACAAATACATATATGACTTTGATGGAAGAAGAAAATCTGACTGATCGCTATGATCGTTTTAAGGAAATGGTAGCAACTTATAATGCAGAAGGTGTGCATATTCTGATGACGACACAGGTTGACCAGGGTACGGAAAAGCTGTATGCTATTGATCCATTAACGCAGGTTGTCAATGAACATACGTTTATTTCTAACTATCAGCCAAAACATATGTCGATGATCGAAGGTATTCCGAGGCTGAATTACTCTATGTATCTGGAAGATGATGCCAATACGGCATTGAAGAAAATGTATGATGCCATGGACAAGAAGATGAAACAGAAAATTATTCTGACGCAAAGCTATACTGGATATGATGTTTTGAATCTCAGTTCTTCTGGGGAAGCAGGGTATAATGAATTCCAGCTGGGAAATTCTATTGCAATCAAGGAACAGGAAGTTCCTGAAGATGAATTTGTCAGTACAGACACTTATCAGTGGCTGTTACAGCATAGCTATGAATATGGATATGTTTTAAGATATCCTGCTGATAAGACTGCTTTTACGAACAAGGCGAGTTATACAGTATTTCGATATGTCGGAGTGGAACTGGCTAAGACACTGCATGATAATAACTGGTGTTTGGAAGAATATCTAAACAGTCAAAGCGAGCAGAACTGATCTGCCCGCTTTTTTATTTATCACTAAAATGATGGAAAAGATCATAAACGATCTGTGCTATTTCTTCAGGCTTTTCTTTTTTGCCATCTTCTTCCCATTTGATGAAGATATTCAGTAGGCCTCCGGAATAACAGTAGAGCTCATAAAGATCGTTCTTATCGAAATAAATGTTTTTTGTCATAAAAGAGTTAATGGCATCAATCAGTAAAGAATAAAATCCCTGTTTGGTCACGGTCTTGAAAAAATCAGCATACTGATCAAAAAAATAAATCGTTAAAAGAATGTTTTTATAATCATATAAAGATTTGATTTCAGCGTTTTTTGCTCTTTCAATATTATATTCAGCAACGATCTCATTCATGTAGTCATCCAGTACTTCTTCCAATGAATTAAAATGCTTATAAAAGGTTGTACGGGATACGCCCGCTTTTTTGACAACGGTCGAAATCTTGATTTTTTTCAATTCTTCTGTCTTCATGAGTTCAATGATTGCTTCAGCAATACACATACGGTTGAAACGGGATTTTTGTGATTTTAACAAGTATTTTTCCATTATAAAGACCTCTTTTTATTATCCTATCATTTCTATTTTACCACAAAAAATGGGTTGAAACAATTTAACAAACAAAATAAGGTTTACAAAAAAGAAAGATTTGTTCGCTTTGAAGTTTTACATATTTACATCAAAAAATGGTTTGATATAATTTAATTGATGAAGAAAAAAAGGAGGAATTATTTATGGTATTTGATAAAGTAAAAGAAATTATTGTTGATGCATTAGGATGTGACGAAGATGCAGTTACATTAGAAGCAAGTTTAAAAGAAGATTTAGAAGCAGATTCATTAGATGCAGTTGAATTAATCATGTCAATTGAAGAAGAATTTGATGTTGAAATTCCTGATGAAGTTGCTCAAAACATGAAAACTGTAAAAGATATCGTAGATTATATCGAAGAAAAATAAACTGGATGTCTAAGACTTTGATTCTCAAGGCAGGTTGAACCTGCTTTGAGAATCAAAGTAAAAGGAGAAAAAAATATGGAAATAGAATTTATTAAACAGTTAATGACTGAATTTGAAAACTCTCAGGTTTTCAAAATGAAAGTGGAAATAGATGATCTTAAATTAGAATTAGAAAAAGAAGGAACTAAGAACGCTGTTTATGTTGAAGCAGCACCAGTAAATCCAATGATCCAGCCTGTTCAGCCAGCTCAGCCAGTGGCTCAAAATGAAGAAGTCAAAGCTCCTGAACAGAAAGCCAGTGGAACAGAAGTGACTTCGCCATTGGTTGGAACTTTTTATTTAGCAAGTTCACCTACAAGTGATCCTTTTGTTCAGGTTGGTGACCATGTACAAAAAGGTCAGGTAGTGTGTATTATTGAAGCAATGAAGGTTATGAATGAAATTAAAGCACCGGTTGATGGTACGGTTACATCAATTTGTGTAAAGAATGAAGAAACAGTTGAATTTGGTACTGTTTTAATGACGATTGAATAATTATGTTTAAACGAATATTAATCGCAAACAGAGGGGAAATTGCAGTCCGTATTATTCGTGCCTGCAAAGAGATGGCTATTGAAACCGTTGCTATCTATTCTACAGCTGATGAGTCTTCATTGCACGTTCAGTTAGCTGATTACGCAGTCTGCGTAGGACCAGCAAAAACACAAGATAGTTATTTGAATATGGAAAATATATTACAAGCTGCCATTTCATACGATTGTGAGGCAATTCACCCTGGGTTTGGCTTGTTATCAGAAAATTCTACGTTTGCCAGACTTGTTGAAGAGTGTGGCATTGTTTTTATTGGTCCAAGTGGAGATGTTATTGATTTATTAGGAAATAAAAGTGCTGCCAGAAAAGTCATGCAGGAAAATCAGGTTCCGGTTGTTCCTGGAAGTGATGGCAGTGTTGATGATGTGGAAAGTGCCAAACAGCTGGCAGACAAGATCGGATATCCTGTCCTGATCAAAGCTGCTGCCGGTGGTGGTGGTAAAGGTATGAGAAAATGCTTTGATCCTGAAAAACTGGAAGAAGCCTATACAATGGCCAAAGCTGAAGCAAGAGCCTGCTTCGGTGATGACGAAATGTATATGGAAAAACTGATCCTGAATCCAAAACATATCGAATTCCAGATCCTGGCGGATAATTTTGGCAATGTCATTCATTTAGGCGAAAGAGACTGTTCAATCCAAAGAAATAATCAGAAGATGATCGAAGAAGCACCTAGTAAAGCCTTGAACAAAGATTTAAGACAAAGAATGGGTGAAGATGCGATCAAAGCTGCCAAAGCTGCTGGTTATCGTAATGCGGGAACGATTGAATATGTCTTAGATAAAGATGGCCATTATTATTTCATTGAAATGAATACCCGTATACAGGTTGAACATCCAATTACAGAGATGATCACTGGTATAGATTTGATTAAGGAACAGTTAAAGATTGCAGCTAATCAGAAACTGCATTATACACAGGATGATATCCAGATCGATGGACATGCCATTGAATGTCGTATCAATGCGGAAAATCCTGCATTGGGATTTAGACCAAGTCCTGGACAAATCAAGAATCTGCATTTGCCAGGTGGTTTTGGGGTAAGAATTGATACTGCCATTTATCAGAATTATGTTGTTAATTCGTTCTATGATTCAATGATTGCAAAAGTTATTGTTCATGGAAATAACCGTCTGGAAGCAATCCGCAAGATGCGAAGAGTTTTATCAGAACTGGTTATTGATGGAATTGATACCAATCAGGAACTGCAGTATTTGATCCTGCATCATAGTGAATATGTCAAAGGTGACTTTGATACAAGTTTTATAGAAAATCATTTAGATGAGTTGGTGAATAATGAATGATACAAGATCTATTTCAAGAAAGAAAAGAAAAAATACGTTCTTTTAATCGTCTGATTGGAAGAAATAAATCAGTTAAGAAAAAGGAAGCACCTGATGGCTTATATACAAGCTGTAAGGAATGTGGAGAAATGATCTTAACCCAGAAAATTGTTGATAACGATTATGTTTGTCCAAAATGTGGACATCATTTTAGAATTGGTGCCTATACCAGACTGAAATTTCTTTTTGATCAGGGACGTTTCAGAGAACTGTTTAAAGGAATGAAAATCAGTGATCCACTGGATTTTCCTGGTTACAAGGATAAACTGCTGGATCTGCAGAATAAAACACATTTAGAAGAAGCAGTCGTTGTGGCTGATGGGAAGATCAATCATGTCAAAACGATCGTATGTGTCATGGATACACGTTTTCTAATGGGAAGTATGGGAAGCGTCGTTGGTGAAAAGATTACCAGAGGAATCGAATATGCGACAAAGCATAAAAGACCATTGATCATTTTTACCTGTTCAGGTGGTGCAAGAATGCAGGAAGGGATTGTTTCACTGATGCAGATGGCTAAGACTTCAGCAGCTTTGGCGAGACATCATGAAGCTGGCCTGCTTTATATTTCCTATATTACGCATCCAACAACAGGTGGAGTTACTGCTTCATTTGCGACTTTAGGAGATATTATCATTGCAGAACCAAAAGCACTGATTGGTTTTGCGGGAAGACGTGTTATTGAATCAACGATCAAGGAAACGCTGCCAGATGATTTCCAGACAGCGGAATTTATGGAAACTCAGGGATTCATCGATCTGATCGTAGAAAGAAAAGACATGAAGAATGTCATTTCAAGAATCTTTAGAATGCATGGTTTGGGGGAATAAATATGTCTCTTGCAGATTTAGAATTCAAAATATTAGATATCGAACATGAATTAGAAGTATTAAAAAGAGATGCAGAAAATCATCCTCATCAGATTAAAGATCTGCAGCTTCAGCTGACAAAGCTGAAAAAAGAAGCTTATGAAAATCCAAGTGCCTATGATCGTGTTTATCTTGCTAGAAAGGCAACACGTGCTCATGTCAAGGATTATATCAGATTTTTATTTGAAGATTTTATTGAACTGCATGGAGATCGTTTATATAAAGATGATCATTCTATGCTAGGTGGACTAGCCTTGCTGAAAGGAATACCGGTTACTGTGATCGGACATGTCAAAGGTGAAAATCTGGAAGAAAATCTGGACTGTAATTTTGGAATGTCTTCACCTGAAGGATACCGTAAGGCACTGCGTTTAATGAAACAGGCTGAAAAATTCAACCGTCCTATTATCACATTTGTTGATACACCAGGGGCATATCCTGGTTTAAAAGCTGAAAAACATGGAATTGGGGAAGCAATTGCTCGTAATTTAAGAGAGATGGCGAGTCTGGAAGTGCCTGTTTTAACGGTCATCATGGGTGAAGGTGGTTCTGGTGGAGCACTGGCTTTATCGGTTGCTGACCGTATTATCATGCTGGAAAACAGTGTTTATTCGGTTCTGTCACCAGAAGGATTTGCATCAATTTTATGGAAAGATAAAGAAGGAAAAAGAGTTAAGGAAGCAGCTGAATTAATGAAGATGACGGCAGATGATCTTTATCAGCTGAAAATTGTTGATAAAGTCATCACTGAACCAATCGGTGGAGTCAACAGTGAAAATATCAGTGTTTTATATGATTTGAAAAATTACTTATATAAATCAATTATTGAATTAAGCAAAGAATCGAAAAAAAGTCTGGTTCAAAAAAGATATAATAAGTATCGTCAAATAGGAAATTAAGAGGAAATATTATGGAAGGATTGAAAATCTTATCTACAGGTTATTATCCTGGTGAAAAAGTCGTCACGAATACGGATTTTGAAGGGAAAATTGATACTTCTGACGAATGGATCACAACCAGAACAGGAATTAAAAGAAGACATTTTTCTTCTCATTCCAGTGCCTATCTGGCTATTGAAGCAGCCAGACAGGCAGTCAGAGATATCGATCTGTCAAAGATTTCTTTGATTATCTGTGCCACGATGACACCAGAAAATGCAACACCAAGCAATGCCTGTCTTGTTCAGGAAGCGTTAGGTTTGCAGGAACAGAGCATCATGTGTTTTGATGTCAATGCGGCCTGTAGTGGTTTTGTCTATGCTTTAGAAATAGCGAAATCTTTACTGGTTAATAAAGATCAGTATGCTCTTGTCATTGGCAGTGAACAGTTAAGTCGTATTGTCGACTTTACTGATCGTTCGACATGTATCCTGTTTGGAGATGGAGCAGGAGCAGTGGTTGCTAAAAAAGCAGATGGTTTATTTGTCAGTTACAATGACGCCAGTGGAACTGCACTTCCGCTGGTAGCAAGTTTTGAAAAAGATGATCCTTATTTACATATGCAGGGACAGGAAGTTTTCAAATTTGCGACAAAAGTGATTGTAAAGAGTATCAATGAAGTTTTACAAAGAGCCCAGATGACATTGGATGATGTTGATTATGTTGTCTGTCATCAGGCAAATTTAAGAATTATTCAATATGTTTATAAAAAATTAAAAAGCTCTCCAGATAAGTTTTTTACAAATCTTGATGAGTATGGAAATACTTCAGCAGCAAGTATCCCAATGGCACTTGCTGAAATGAATGAAAAAGGATTGTTAAAAGAAGGCATGAAAATCATTGTCGTTGGTTTTGGTGGTGGTTTGACATGGGGAGCAACTTTAATGGAATGGTAGGTATAACGATGAAGTTAAATGAACTGTTAAATATTAAATATCCAATTATTCAAGGTGGTATGGCAAATATCGCTACTGGTGAATTTGCTGCTGCTGTCAGTAATGCTGGTGGGTTAGGTCTGATTGGAGCCGGAGGAATGAATGTTGAAACTTTAAAAGAAAATATTCACAGATGCCGTGAATTAACTGATAAGCCTTTTGGTGTCAACATCATGCTGATGAACCCTCAGGCAGAAGAAATGGCTCAGCTGGTTATTGATGAAAAAGTCCAGATCATTACAACTGGAGCTGGAAATCCAGGGGTTTATATGAAAGCCTGGAAAGAAGCGGGAATCAAAGTATTACCAGTTGTTCCTAGTGTTGCCTTGGCAAAACGTATGGAAAGAGCGGGTGCTGATGCCGTGATTGTTGAGGGATGTGAAGCTGGTGGACATATCGGAGAAATGACAACGATGGCACTGGTTCCTCAAGTTGTTGATGCAGTAAATATTCCAGTAATCGCTGCCGGTGGAGTTGCCAGTGGCAGACAGTTATTAGCAGTTTATGCTTTAGGTGCCTGTGGTGCTCAGATCGGAACGATTTTATTAGGAAGTGTTGAATGTCCAATTCATGAAAACTATAAGAATGCAGTTATCAAAGCAAAAGATACAGGAACGATCGTTACTGGTCGTATTGGTGGAACACCAGTCAGAATTCTGAAAAATAAAATGGCGAAAGAATACGTTAAAAAAGAACGTGAAGGAGCTACTTTAGAAGAATTAGAAGTATATACATTAGGATCTCTTCGTAAAGCTGTTTTTGATGGTAACGTTGATGAAGGTTCATTGATGGCCGGACAGGTTGCTGGTATGGTCAATGAAATCAAACCGGTTAAGGATATTCTGGAAAGGCTGATGAGCGAATGCCAGGAAGCTTATCAAAATCTGGAAATTTAAATGAAAGAAATCGCATTTAATGATCATTACAGAATATCTATTCCTCTGATTCAAGGAGGAATGGGTGTTGGGATTTCTTTAGGTAATTTGGCAGGTCATGTTGCCTTAAACGGAGGAATGGGCGTTATTTCTACTGCTCATCCTGGCTATCGCGAAGAAGATTTTGAAAATAATACTTTAAATGCGAATGTTAGAGCTTTGAAAAAGGAAATCAAAAAAGCAAAAGACATCGCTCAGTCAAATGGTATGGTTGCAGTTAATGCAATGGTTGCCATTAAAGATTATGATGAAATGATCCAGGCATCATTAGATGCAGGGGTTGATGCTATTATTTCTGGTGCAGGACTGCCATTAAGGCTGCCTCAACTGGTCGAAGGACACGATGTCCTGATAGCGCCAATTGTATCCAGTGGCAAAGCATGCCGTCTGATTTTAAGAAATTGGAATAAAAAATATAAAAGATGTGCTGACTTTATTGTCATCGAAGGAAGTCAGGCAGGTGGACATCTGGGATTCAAGAAGGAAGATCTGTTAAATAGAAAAGTACAGACGCTGGAAGAAATTTTCCTGGAAGTCAAAGAAGTTGTTAAGGAATTTGAAGGTCTTTTCAATAAACATATTCCAATTTTTGTTGCTGGTGGTATCTATACCAAAGAAGATATCCAGAAATATCTGGCATTAGGTGTTGATGGTGTGCAGATGGCGACAAGATTCATTACGACTTATGAATGTGATGCCAGCGATAAATATAAAGAAATGTTTTTAAAGGCTAAAAAAGAAGATATTGAACTGGTCACTTCACCAGTAGGGATGCCAGGTAGAGCAATTAGAAATAAACTGACAGAAACAATCAAGACACAAAGAATACCAGTGAAAAAATGCTATCAGTGTCTGATTCCTTGTGATGTCAAAACGACACCTTACTGTATTTCAAAAGCACTGATCGAAGCGTGCAAAGGAAATATTGATGAAGGTCTGATATTCAGTGGTACCAATGGTTATAGAAGTGATAAATTGATTTCAGTAAAGGATCTTATAGAAGAATTAATGGGAGATTAAGATGAAGATTGGATTTTTATATGCAGGACAGGGAAGTCAAAAAGTTGGAATGGGAAAATCATTGTATGAAAATTACGATGAAGCCAGACAGCTGTTTGATCAGTATCCTGATTTAAAAGAATTATGTTTTGAAGGACCTATTGAAACTCTATCAAAAACAAGTCATACCCAGCCTTGTATGGTTCTGTTTGCAGTTGCTGTCAGTGAACTGTTAAAGAAAAATGGAATCAGACCAAGTTATGTTGCCGGTCTTTCATTAGGTGAATATTCAGCATTGAATGCAGCTGGGGTTTTGGATAACGATACGGTGATCGATGTTGTCAGACTGAGAGGTCAGGCGATGGAAGATGCGGTTGTAGGAATTGACAGTAAGATGGTTGCTGTTATGGGACTAAGCCGAGAAGTTTTACTGGATATCTGCCAACAGGCCAGTGATCTGGGGGTTGTTTCGATTGCCAATTATAACTGTCCTGGGCAGCTGGTTGTTACTGGTGAAAGACCTGCAGTAGAAAAAGCAGAAGCCCTGGCTAAAGAAGCAGGAGCTAAGAGAATGATTCCTTTAAATACGTCTGGACCTTTCCATACGTCTTTATTGGAAAGTGCATCTGTTGCTTTAAAAGAAAAATTTGAAAGTGTTGATTTTCATGATATGCAGATTCCAGTGATCTTTAATACAACAGCTTTACCTTTACAGGATAATGAAACTGTTGCTGGAATGTTAGTGAAACAGGTCAAATCTTCAGTTTATTTTGAAGACAGCATCCGTTATATGATTGCACAAGGTGTTGATACATTTGTAGAAATTGGTCCTGGTAAGGTTTTAAGTGGTTTTGTTAGAAAAATTGACAAGACTAAGAAAGTATATCAGGTTGAAGATAAAGAATCATTAGATAAATTAATCAGCGATTTACAAGGAGAATAAAAATGAAATTAGAACATAAAGTCGCTTTAGTGACTGGTGGTGGACAGGGAATTGGTAAAGCAATTGCTTTAAAGCTGGCCAGTGAAGGTGCAGATATTATTATCAATTATATTGATTTTGGAAATAATAAAGAAATTGCCGAACAGGCAAAACAGGAAGTTGAACAGTATGGTGTCAAATGTGTATTAATGGCAGCAAATGTTGCTTCATTTGAAGAAACAAAAGATATGTTTGATCAGGTGAAAAAAGAATTTGGACGTATTGATATTCTGATCAATAACGCTGGTATCACAAGAGACAATCTGATCATGAGAATGAAAGAATCTGATTTTGACAGTGTTATTGATGTTAACCTGAAGGGAACTTTCAACTGTATGAAACATGCAACACGTTTGATGATGAAACAGAAATACGGACGTATCGTTTCTTTATCTTCAGTTGTTGGTGTTATGGGAAATGCTGGACAGGTTAATTATTCAGCAAGTAAAGCAGGAATCATTGGGATGACAATGTCTCTTGCCAGAGAAGTTGGCAGTCGAGGAATTACAGTTAATGCTGTTGCTCCTGGATTTATCAAAACAGCAATGACAGATGTTTTAAGTGATGAAATCAAGCAGCAGATGTTATCACAGATTCCTCTTGGCAGTTTAGGAGAAGTTGATGATATTGCCAATACAGTATTGTTCTTAGCAAGCGATGATGCAAAATATATTACCGGACAGACAATACATGTAGATGGCGGAATGGCAATGTAGGAGGAAAACAGATGAAAAGAAGAGTTGTTGTCACTGGTTTAGGTGCTGTTACACCAATTGGAAATAATGTTGATGAAATGTGGCAAGGAATCCTGGAAGGTCGTTGTGGAATCGATAAGATTACTCATTTTGATACTTCTGATATGAAAGTAAAACTGGCTGGAGAAGTAAAAGATTTAGATGTAACAGCTTTTTTAGATAAAAAAGCTGTCAGAAAAATGGATAAATTTATTCAGTATGGTTTGATTGCAGCCAAAGAAGCAATCAAAGATTCTCAGATCGATTTAGATAAAATTGATCATGACCGTTTTGGTGTTGTTGTTTCCAGTGGGATCGGTGGAATCGGTTCTATCGAAACCAATCATGAAAAAGCTTTGAAAAAAGGTTATGATCGTGTTTCTCCATATTTTATTCCAATGACGATTGTGAACCTGGCAGCTGGAAATATTGCCATTGAATTTAAAGCACAAGGATTATGTACAACTCCTGTTACAGCTTGTGCAGGTGGAACCAATGCGATTGGAGATGCTTTCAGAAATATTCGAGATGGTTATCAGGATCTTATGCTGGCTGGTGGATGTGAAGCATCAATTACACCTTTAGGTATTGGTGGATTTACATCAATGAAAGCTTTATGTGAAAGTGAAGATAAAAACAGAGCCTCTATCCCATTTGATAAAGAAAGAAGTGGTTTTGTCATGGGTGAAGGTGCAGGTATCTTATTATTAGAAGAATATGAACATGCCAAAGCCAGAGGAGCAAAGATCTATTGTGAAATGGTTGGTTATGGTGTCAGCTGTGATGCTAATCACATTACTGCTCCATTGGAAAATGGTGAAGGTGGGGCAAAAGCCATGCAGAACGCTATTGATGATGCAGGTATTCAATATAGCGATATTGACTATATCAATGCTCATGGAACATCTACACCATTAAATGATAAATGTGAAACAGCGGCTGTTAAAGCAGTCATGAAAGATCATGCCAAAGATGTCATGGTATCTTCAACAAAAGGAAATACGGGGCATTGTTTAGGTGCTGCTGGGGCAATTGAAGGTGTCATTGTCTGCAAAGGATTGGAAAATGATTATGTACCAGCAACGATCAACTATAAAGAAAAAGATGAAGTTTGTGATTTAGATATCGTACCAAATGAAGGAAGACATATGGCATATGAATATGCAATGTCAAATTCATTAGGATTTGGTGGACACAATGCTTCTATTGTTTTTAAAAAATATAAGGGAGAATAATTATGGAATTAAACAGTAATCAGATTCAGGAAATCAATCCCCACAGATATCCTTTTTCACTGGTAGACCGTATTACTGATTACGAACCAGGGAAATTTGCCAGAGGTATTAAATGTGTAAGTGTCAACGAAATGCAGTTCTGTGGACATTTCCCAACTCATCATGTTATGCCAGGAGTTTTGATCGTAGAAGCGCTGGCTCAGGTAGGATGTATTGCTATTTTATCAAAAGAAGAGAATAAAGGAAAACTGGTTTTCTTTGGGGGAATTAAAAACTGTCGATTCAAAGGTCAGGTCATTCCTGGAGATGTTGTTGAAATGGAATGTGTTTTAGTTAAACAGAAAGGACCTATTGGTATCGGTGAAGCAACAGCTAAGGTTAATGGCAAAGTTGTTGTTAAAGCTGAATTAACATTTGCTATTCAGTAATGAATTCTAAAGTTAGGATCATGTGTCAGATGGCATTGTTGCTATGTATGTTGATTATTCTGGCACAAATTAAGATTGATTTAGGTTACGTACCGATTACTTTACAGACACTAGGTATTTATATCATTGCTTTATTAGCGAAACCAAAACATGCCTTTTATGTATCAGGCTGCTATATTCTGATGGGGGCTGCAGGACTGCCGGTATTTGCTGGATTTACTGGTGGTCTGGGGTCGCTCCTCAGTTATAATGGTGGATATATTTTTGCTTTTCCAATTATGTGTTTTGTCATATCCTGGCTTGGCTATAATAAGAGTATCGTGAATAAGATCATAGGCTGTGTGACGGGGACACTGGTCTGCTATGTGATTGGAACAGCCTGGTTTATGTATGTCATGAAGTTTGATCTGATATCTTCACTGATGATGTGTGTTGTTCCGTTCTTGGCTGGAGATGCTTTGAAGATCATCGTTTCGATTGTTCTCAGTGAAAAAATCAGACTGTATAAACAGGATACATTATGAAGATCATAAGACTAGATGAAGTTGATTCGACAAATGAATATATAAAGAAAATATATCAGCAGCTGCCAGCATGTGCCTGTGTTCAGGCTAAAAGACAGACTTCTGGCAAAGGGCGAAGAGGGCATGTCTGGAGCAGTAGCAATCAGAATCTGGCGGTCACTTTCCTGTATAAGGATATCACAGATATTCAGGAAGCCTGGAAATATACGATGATCAGCGCTGCCAGTGTTATTGATGTGTTAGGAAAATATGGCATTGAAGCAAAAATCAAATGGCCTAATGATATTTATGCTGGTGATCAGAAAATATGCGGTATGCTTGTAGAAACTATTCTTGATCCGGATCTAAAAGGGATCATTTCCGGTATTGGTATCAATGTCAATGATGCCAGACCTTATATATGTATGAAAGATATCATACATCAGGAGTGTGATATCAATGAAGTGTTGGCGAGTCTCATTGTTTCTATGAATCATCATATGGAGATGTATTACCACGGTCAGTTTGATGTCATTCTGGATGAACTGAATCGGCGTTCCTATCTGAAAGGGAAATGGCTTGATTACAGGGACTATGGAAGAATATCGTTTTTAAAGATTAACGGTCAGGGAATGGTTGAATATATTGATGAGAATAATCAGATTCATCAAATGCTCGTCAATGAAATTACTTTATCTCAAAATAATTCCCATCAAAAGGATAAGAGGTAGCTGCGCTACCTCTTTTAAATATAAAAAAACGATTATTTCTAATCGTTATTTTTTAAATGGCGTCCACGAAGGGATTCGAACCCCTGACCGCACGCTTAGAAGGCGTGTGCTCTATCCAGCTGAGCTACGTAGACATAACTATTTCAATCAACTGCTTTGAAATAGTAACATGATTTTTTTAAAAAATCAAGAGTTTTTGTCTAAATTTTTAAAATTCACTGAAATATTTCTGCCATCAACAATAATAACACAGTAGCTGCGTGAACTTCCGCCTCTAGGCAATGTTGTTGATCCAGGATTGATCAGAATATAACCATCAACATCTTTACACATAGGAACATGGGTATGACCTGACAGCAGAACATCACATTCACTTTCCTGTAAGGCATAGATCATACGGGATTCTCTGTCGCTGTATCCAAAGCGATGACCATGAACGACCAGAAAACGGACGTCTTCAGCCTGAAAGATAATTTTATCATTAAAATCTGAATACCAGTCATTATTCCCTTTTACACATAACCAATGTCTCATCATTTCGACAGGAGCTTCACTGTCTCCACAGTGAACATAATAATCTCCATCAGGTTCTCTTTCTCTGACTTCATCGATCATCTGATGATAACCGTGACTGTCTGACATAACGACTATTTTTTTCATAATATCACCATTGATATTATAACAAAAATCTTGAAAACTGCTACTATAATTGTATTTTATTATCAATTATTGAACTGACTTCTTCACTGTTTTCTATCAGCTGTCCATCAATATAGATATCGACCTGATAGACATCTGGTAAAGATAAAAGTGATTTTTCCAGGCGCTGATACAAAACTGGAGAAATTGTTTCACTGTCATCAAGTATTGTAGAAGAAAGGTAGACAGAGAGTATACCGTCACTAAGACTGCATTGCTGATCAGTTGTTATTTTTGTTGTATAGTCAAAATTATCCAGTAGTAAAGAGACCTTAGTATCTAATGAACTTTCAAGATCATCAATTCTGGTTGTTACAGGAACATAGTAAGTCTGTCCAGCAATTTCTTTTTCATTATAGACGATAACGGAAGATGTTTTATATAAATCAGAAGTTGAACTTTCAAAGTTATTGATACCTAATTGACTGGTTATGCAGGAAAGAGGAACTGTTGAGTTTTCCAGAGAAGAAACAGTTTGACCATCGATCTGGATATTGACTTTCTGAATTTCATCATTACAGAAGACATAGCTGAGCGCTTCGCAGATGTCCAGAGCTTCCTGATCATTTTGAACATTAAGATGGTTGGTGAAATCAAACGTCAGCTGATCATTTTCGATGATCAGCGTGTTGATTTCCAGCTGTTTGTCAAATATTGGATATAAACCAAGAGTTTCATAGTCACTTGATTTCATCATTTCTATGATACCACGATAGTTATTTTCCTGTTCGTTTTCGTTGCCGATATCGACACTGACTGGAATCAGTGTATCTGTTTCATCTTTGAATATGACAGTTTGCATATTTTCTTCCTTTTTAGTTTCGACAGCGGTTTCTTCATTGTCTGCTGTGAAGAAATAGCTTAAACCTACCAGTAAACATAATGATGTCAATGTTATATATCTTAAATATTTCTTATGCATTTGATCACCCTGCTATAAAATATGTCTTATCATAAAAAATATGACTTAGAGTTGCGTTTTTGAAATATTTATTCTATATTATAAGAGTTAAATGAGGAGGTAATATAATGCCATTAACTGATGATGAATTTGTAAAGAATAATAAATCTGACAAATATCTAGAAATCATGAATCAATTGCATGAAGAAGATAAGATGCCAGAAATGACTTATGAATTTGATGACGAGGATGATGATGACCAATGATAGAAGATCTGATAGAACTTGGAAAATATAAAGAAGCTTTGCAGTATCTGACGGATCAGGATGATGAAAATGTCAGATATCAAAGACTGGTCTGTCTTTATGCTTTAAAAGAATATGATCAGGCTTATCGTGAAGGCATTAAAGCCAAGGCTTTAGCTGAACAGACTTATTATGATGTGGTTGCTATTTATGTCTCAGTGCTGAAAGAACTGGAAAAATATGAAGAAGCTATCAATATCATCGTTGAAGAACTGTCGATGCCTTATATACCCTATCAGTACGAAACAATGTTTAATGCTGCCTATGATGATTTGCTTTTAGCCAAGCAGAATGCATCTTATGAAGGAAGTATCCAGCATGTTTTTAATGAAGAAGATATTGTTAGTATTCTTTCGCGGGATGATTATAATGAAGAACTGCTGTATATGGCTCTGGAACAGCTGGAAAGCATGAATGTGCGTCGAATTCTGCCAGCTGTCAAAGCTTTTATCAGCAATAATGATAAACCTGATTTTGCGAAAAGTCTGTTAATCGAAGTGATGATCGATCAGGAAATTGATGAAGAAATGTCTGTTGTCAAAAACGGCATCAGCTATGATATTAATCCTTTATATGAACCTATGGTCTTGACTCAGGAGGCAAGGGGAGTGATTGATCAGCTGCTGGCAGATGTTATTGAAAATGACAATCCCTCTCTTTATCAGCTTTGTCAGCAGTTTCTGGATTTTTATCTGTATACGATTTATCCGCGCTATATCGATGATATGGATTATCGTGCTATTGCGGCAGCAATTCACTATCATCTGGCCTCTTTACAGTATATAGATATAGAAATGAAAGATATTGAACTGGATTATAATGTTGATGCTCAGGACGTTTATGATGTCCTCAATGGGATTCAGGCAATAGAGTACTAAATTTAATTAATATAGTTGAATTTAAAAAAATGTTAGTATATAATGTCTTTTGACATGGAATAAGGAGAATAATGATGAGAACTAGTACACAAAGATTAGGAAATGCTGTTACTCAGATTAAAGTAACATTTGATAAAAACGAATGGGCAGAAGCTCAAAAAAAAGCTTTAAACAAATTAAAAGCAAGAGTGAAAATTGATGGATTCAGACCAGGAAAAGCGCCTGCAGCCATGGTTAAAGCAAGACTTGGCAATGGAGCTATCTTTGAAGAAGCTACTGATCAGATCCTGCAGAAAAAATATGCAGATATTATGAAAAAAGCAGAAGTGACACCAATCGCTCAACCATCTTTAACAGTAGAAAAAGTTGATAAAGATAATTTAAAGATCACAATCTTGTGTCCTGTTAAACCTGAAGTTGAATTAGGTGAATATAAAGGTTTAGAAGTGAAAAAAGGACGTGTTACAGTTTCTAAGAAAGATATTGATGCACAGGTCGAAAATTATCGTCAGCAGTTTGCTGAACTGACAGTGAAAGAAAATGGTACAGTTGAAAATGGTGATACTGTTGTTATGGATTTTGAAGGATTCATCGATGGTGAACCTTTTGCAGGTGGAAAATCTGAAAACCATTCATTAGAAATTGGTTCAGGTCAGTTCATTCCAGGATTTGAAGATCAGATGATCGGAATGACTTGTGATAACGAAAAAGATATCGTTGTGACTTTCCCAAGTGATTATCAGGCAACTGATTTGGCTGGTAAAGAAGCAACATTCAAAGTTATCGTTCATGAAATCAAAGAAAAAACTTTACCAGAAGCTGATGATGAATTAGCTATGGATGTTAATATTGATGGTGTAGAAACACTAGATCAATTAAAAGAACATATCAAAACACAGTTAAAAGCGCAAAAAGAAGCCGAAGTTGAAAATAAATTCTCTACTGATTTAACAAAAGCCTTATTAGAATGCTGTAAAGTAGAAGACAGTGAAGCATTGTTACAGTCAGAATTAGATTTAATGTTAAGAGAAATCGAACTGAATTTAAAACAGCAAGGTTTAACATTTGAACTGTATGAACAGTTCACAGGAAAAAATAAAGATGCTATCAAAGAAGATATCAAGGATCAGGCCAAAGATCGTGTTAAATTAAATGCTATCCTGGCTGCTATCGTTGAAGCTGAAAAGATCGAAGTCACTGATGAAGATCGTGAAGCAGAACTGGAAGATATTGCTAAAACATACAATCGTGAACTGGCAGATATCAAAGAAATCTTTGCTCAGAACATGTATCAGATCGACAGCGATATCTTAAATAAGAAAGCATTAGATATTGTAAAAGATAATTTAAAAAAATAATGGATGAAGACGCTTAAGCGTCTTTTTATAAAAGGGGGTTTAATTATGAACGAAAGTACAGTATTAACTCTTCCTGTTGTTTGTACAAGAGGAATGATCGTTTTTCCAGGGAATCGTCTGACATTGGATGTTGGGCGTCCATTGAGCTTAAAAGCCTTGGAACTTTCAAGTCTTAATTACGATAACAATATTATCTTTGTTTCACAAATTAATCCTGTTGTAGATGATCCAAATTTTGAAGATGTCTTTCATGTTGGAACATTATGTAAAATTGATAGAAAACTCCGTCGTGACAGTTCAGGAACAATTAAGCTGACTGTTATCGGGGAAAAAAGAGTTTCTCTTCAGCAGTTCTATATCGAAAATAACAGTATTTTTGCTAAAGCAGAAATTTTGGAAGATATTACTGGTGATGAAAATGAAGAAGTTGCTTTGGTAAGAAAAACAACATCATACTTTGAACAGGCCAAACGCAATATGCCTCACATTCCTAGAGAAAGTCTGGCTTTACTTTCTAACGGAACATCAGCCAGCCTGCTGGCAGACACGATTGCGCAGTATTTGCCAATTGATCTGCAGAGAAGACAGCATATTTTAGAAGAACAGAGAGTCAATGAAAGACTACTGATGGTTGCCAGCTCAATTGAATCAGAAAAAATTATCAGTCAGCTGGAAGAAAATATTAACCGTAAAGTTAAAGAAAGCATTGACGAAAATCAGAAAGAATATTATTTACGTGAAAAATTAAGAGCGATCAAAGACGAATTAGGAGACACAGTTCCTAAAGAGGATGATGCGGATGATATTCGCAGAATTCTGAATGAAAATCCTTATCCTCAATATATCAAGGATAAAATTGAAGAAGAACTGCGTCGCTTTGAAGCAATGCCTGCGGCATCTTCAGAAGCCAATGTGGTTAGAACCTATATTGACTGGGTGATGAAAACACCTTGGTATCAGGAAAGCCAGGATGAAGAAGATATCAGCAAAATCGAACAGATTCTCGAAGAAGACCATTATGGTTTGAAAAAAGTCAAAGAAAGAATCGTTGAATATCTGGCAGTGAAACAGATGACACAGTCTTTAAAAGCACCAATCATCTGTCTGGCGGGGCCTCCAGGTGTCGGGAAAACAAGTATTGCCAGAAGTATTGCCCGAGCTTTAAACAGAAAATTCGTAAAAGCTTCATTAGGTGGGGTGAAAGACGAATCAGAAATCCGTGGACATCGTAGAACTTATCTGGGATCAATGCCAGGTAGAATCATTCAAAGTATGAAGAAAGCTGGTGTTGTCAACCCTGTATTCCTGCTTGATGAAATTGACAAGATGTCTAGTGATTTCAGAGGAGATCCAACCAGTGCTATGCTGGAAGTTCTGGATCCTGAACAGAACAGCCAGTTCTCTGATAACTATATTGAAGAACCATATGACTTATCAAAAGTTTTATTTATTGCGACTGCCAATGACCTGGGGGCAATCCCTGCGCCATTGAGAGACAGGCTGGAAATCATCGAAGTTTCAAGTTATACTGAACAGGAAAAACTGATGATTGCCAAAAAGCATCTGCTAAAAAAACAGCTGGCAGCGCATAATTTAAAAGCGGAACAGATGATTATTGGTGATGATACTATCATGGAAATCATTCAGCATTATACCCGTGAAGCCGGGGTCCGTGAACTAGAAAGATTTATCGCCAAGCTATGCCGTAAAACAGTTTTATCTATTTTAAAGGATAAAGTTGAATCTGTAACAATTGATCATGAAAAACTGCTGGAATTTTTAGGCAAAGCACCATTTGATCATACGAAAAAACTGGATAAACCACAAATTGGTGTGGTTACTGGTATGGCTTATACACAATTTGGTGGTGATATACTGCCAATTGAAGTCAATCATTTTGCTGGCAGCGGTAAATTTATTATTACTGGTCAGTTAGGTGATGTCATGAAAGAATCGGCTTCGATTGCCTTGGATTATATGAAAGCCAACAGCAAGCGTTATGGTCTGGAAAATGTTGCTTTTGATAAAGAAGATATTCATATTCATGTTCCTGAAGGGGCAGTGAAAAAGGATGGACCAAGTGCCGGTGTTACTTTAACGACAGCTCTGTATTCAGCCTTTACAAATAAACCAGTCAGAAATGATGTGGCAATGACAGGAGAAATTACTTTAAGAGGTAATGTTCTACCAATTGGTGGTTTAAAAGAAAAATCAATTTCTGCACATCGTTCTGGTATTAAAAAGATCATTATTCCAAAAGAAAATGAAAAGGATATCGAAGATATTCCACAATCTGTACAGGATGAACTGGAAATTGTATTAGCTGACAATATTGATACAGTGCTGGAACACGCAGTGATCAAATAACGGAAATCTTGAATTTCCGTTTTTTTATGTTAAAATACGAGTGGTGATAATATGGTAAAAATAACAAAATCTGAATATATTTTATCTGCAGCCTGGAAATCACAATGGCCAGCAGATTCATTTCCTGAAATCTGTCTGGCAGGAAGATCGAATGTAGGGAAAAGCAGTTTTATCAATACAATGCTGGGAAGAAATGGTCTGGCGAAAGTATCCAGTACCCCAGGGAAAACACGTACTCTGAATTTCTATAATGTTAATGATGCTTTGTATTTTGTTGATGTGCCCGGTTATGGCTACGCGAAGGTCAATGACCGAATGACCAAACAGTTTGGGAAAACGATGGATGAATATATCACGCAAAGAAAAACGCTGAAAGGATTTATTCTGCTTGTTGATTATCGTCATAAACCAACGAAAGATGATGTTTTAATGTATCAGTTCATCAAACATCATGATATTCCTGTCATTGTTGTTGCGACCAAAGAAGATAAATTAAAACGTAATGATCTCAAAAAAAATGAAAAACTGATCAGGGATACTTTACAGCTACAGCATGAAGATCAGTTTGTGCGTTTCTCCAGTCTGAAGAAAAAGGGAATAGAAGAAACGTGGCATCATATCTATGAATTATGTGATATTGATTTCGAATAGGTGATTTGATCACCTTTTTTTCATATCTGCTCATTCTCTACATATAATGAGACAGGAGGATGGATATGCAAAAGATATATTATGAAAAAGAAATTGATTTGTCGCATAAACTTAAAGAGCTGACAAGTCTGACCGTTGATGAATCAATTGACTACAAAATTGAAGAAAATGGTGTTAGAGCAGTGGGATCACTGATTGTTAAGGGCGAGTATGTATCGGATCAAAATAAACTGTTTGTAGAAAATATTGAACTGGATATTTATGCAGATGAAAAAAAGATCACGGATCAGAGAGATTTTCATTTAAAAGTAGAAGATTTTGAATATGAAATTGTGGATGGAAATCTGAAAATAACGATTGAAGTAGGTGTTTATGGTGTTGAGGATGGAAAAGACCGTTTCGTTTCTTTGCAGTCTGAACCTGATCCAGTTGCAGAAATAGAAGAACTGTCAAGAACTCTACAGGAAGAAAACAGTAATGAACAGATGGCTGAAGTTCCCGAAGAAACAGTTCCCTTGCCAGAGGAAAAGCCAGTTCCTTTGCCAGAAGAAAAGTCATTGTCTAAAAAGGTCTATGAAACAAAAACCAAAGAACCTAAAGATGATGGCGATGAGGATACAGGAGTATATTATCTTTATGTGATTGGGCCAAATGATACGTATTCATCAATTGCAGAACATTATCATGTTGACGAAAAGATCATCAGAAGTTATAACGGTAATATTGATTTAGTCAGTGGACAGGTTATCATTATTCCATATGTCGCTCCAGAAAACCATTAATGAATATTATCATCTGCAGATCATTGGCCTGATTGGAATCAGTAAAAATGTATATAAAATCAAAACAGAACATGAATTTTACTGTCTTAAGATCGTTAGTAATAAAAAGCAGGAAATGGCATATAATCATATTCTGACTTTGAAACTGCAGCATTTTGTTGCTTTGATGTGCAATAAAGACAATGAGTATTTTACACCATATAAAAATCAGTATTTTTATATTATGGAATATTTAACGGCTGATAAAGAAATCAAGAAAGAGCTTAAGCTTAAATATTATTATCGCTATTTGGCTTATCTGCATAATCAGTCATTTTTTTATCAGCATGTAGAGGCTGATTTAATTCATCAGCAAAAACAGGATCTTCTTGCTTTGATTCAGGAAAGAAAAAAATGTTATGAAGATTTTATGAAACAGTTTGAAATCATGCGATTTCGTTCACCTTCAGGATGGATGCTGGTTTTGAATTACTGTCGTTTGATGAACTGTTTTCATCAGGCTTATCATTTTCTTAATGAATACTGTGACATGATGAAAGAAAAAACAGAAATACGTCTATCTTTAACATATAATCATTTTTCTTATGATCATATTTATGTTTATGAAAACAAGCTCATTTCGATCGATCATATGACCATTAATTTCTGTATTTATGATATTTATGATCTGTTACAGGCAATTGATCCTTTTTTTGATGACTGTGAAACTCTGTTTGATTACTATCAGGAAAAGGTACAGTTGTTAAAAGAGGAAAAGCTGCTGCTTTGCTGTCTGCTGTCGATCATACCAGTTGTACATTTCAGTCATGATGAAGAACGCAATATATGTGAAATGTCCAAAATACTACGTTATGAAGAGTGTATCAGCCGTCTGATCACAAAGTTAAAGATTGACTGTTGATGAGCAATTTGGTAGAATGTTTATGCGATGATGTGGAGGAGTAGTTCTTGTTTTTTTCTCATAGAGAGTCCTGGTTGCTGGAAAAGGACAGAAAAAGAGAACGAAGGTAGCCAAGGAGCCTGTTAAGTGAAATTAAAGTAGTTTAACACGTATAACTGCGTTAAAGTTTTGAGGTGCCAGGATAGTATTCTGGAACTAAGGTGGTAACGCGATCAATGTCGTCCTTAGATGGACGATTTTTTTATTTTAAGGAGGAATGAAGATGGATTATTTTATTGTATGGGTGTTATTTGCGTGCTGCTGTGCATTTTTGATCATTACTTTTGGGAGAAGATTTCTGATCATTCGTGCCAGTCAAAAAGAAAGAATGGCGAAAATGGAAGAAGAAAAAAATCTGTTTGCACATTTGACCAGTGAAGTGTTTGATCAGACGGAAACAATTGATCTGACCCGTGCAGTCATCTATCATATTCAGGCTAAAGAAGACAGATTATTTGAAGATGATGATTATGATGGGAATCTTATTCCCCATTTGAGTCATGAAGAACTCATGGTATATACGCTCTTTCAACTGGAAAGTTCTTTAGAAGGAGGAAGAGGATCAGTTCATAGTTTCTTTATTATGGAACCTTATTGTGACTATCGACCATATTATAAAGAAGCCCTGGAAATTCATAATTGTCATAATATTGTTCATTTGCTGGAAGAAGCCGAAAAACTGGCAATCCTTATTGAAAATGACCAGGAAGATGATATTGATGAAGACAGTGACTATGCAACTTATAATTTTGCTGATTTTACCAATGAACTGTTGGCGATGATTCGATCATCAAATTTGGCAGAAAAACTAGGAGAATACATAAGAGAACATAAAGACAGTTTCATTGAAAAGGAGGATAATGATGAAGAAAGAATTAGCGAGTAAATACGATCATTTAAGCGTAGAAAAAGGAAAGTATCAGCAGTGGCTTGATAAAGAATACTTTAAAGCTGGGGATACATCCAAAAAACCTTATGCGATTGTTATTCCACCACCTAACGTTACTGGAAAACTGCATCTGGGTCATGCCTGGGATACAACTTTGCAGGATATGATCATTCGTTATAAAAGAATGCAGGGTTACGATGCTTTATGGCTTCCGGGAATGGACCATGCAGCTATAGCTACTGAAGTTAAAGTTGTAGAAAAACTGAAAAAACAGGGTATTAATAAACGTGATCTGGGCAGAGAAGGATTTCTGGAAAAAGCCTGGGAATGGAAAGAAGAATATGCGAAGAATATCAGAGAACAGTGGGCCAAACTGGGGCTTTCACTGGATTATTCTAAAGAACGTTTTACTCTGGATGAAGGCTTAAATGAAGCCGTTACAAAAGTGTTTGTTGACTATTATCAAAAAGGAATTATTTATCGTGGTGAAAAGATCATTAACTGGGATCCAATTCAGCAGACAGCATTATCAAATGAAGAAGTTATCTATCAGGATGATGAAGGAGCTTTTTATCATTTGAAATATTATCTGGAAGATCATAGCCGTTATCTGGAAGTGGCAACAACGAGACCAGAAACTCTATTTGGTGATACCGCAGTTGCAGTCAATCCTAAAGACGAACGTTATAAGGATCTGATTGGACAGTATGTCATTCTTCCGGTTGTTAATAAACGTATTCCAATCGTTGGTGATATCCATGCTGATCCTGAGTTTGGAACAGGGGTCGTAAAGATCACACCTGCTCATGATCCAAATGACTTTGAAGTTGGAAATCGTCATCAGCTGCCCCGTGTTGTCTGTATGAATCCTGATGCAACGATGAATGAAAATGCGGGAAAATACTGTGGCATGACCAGAGAAGCTTGTCGTGAAGCTTTGGTTGAAGATCTGAAAGCAGCTGATCTGCTGATCAAGATTGAACCAATGGTTCATAGTGTTGGACATAGCGAAAGAACGCATTGTGTCGTTGAGCCATACTTATCAAAACAATGGTTTGTCAGAATGGATAAACTAGCACAGCAGGTACTGGAAAATCAAAAAGATCCTGACAAGAAAGTTAATTTTGTTCCTGGTAGATTTGAAAAGACATTAAAACAATGGATGGAAAACTGCTATGACTGGTGTATTTCTCGACAGCTGTGGTGGGGACACCGTATTCCTGCATGGTATAAAGGTGATGAGGTCTATGTTGGTTTGACTGCTCCTGAAGGAGACGGCTGGGTACAGGATGAAGATGTTCTTGATACGTGGTTTTCAAGTGCTTTGTGGCCTTTCAGTACACTGGGTTGGCCTCAGGATACAGTTGATCTGCAGCGATACTATCCAAATGATGTTCTGGTTACTGCCTATGACATTATTTTCTTCTGGGTTGCCCGTATGGTATTCCAGGGAATTGAACTGACGGGACAGAGACCATTTAAAGACTGTCTGATTCATGGTTTGATTCGTGACAGTCAGGGAAGAAAGATGTCAAAATCTTTAGGTAATGGTGTTGACCCAATGGATGTTATTGAACAGTATGGCTGTGATGCCCTGCGTTATTTCTTGACAACAAACTCAGCACCAGGACAGGATCTAAGATATATTCCTGAAAAAGTTGAATCGTCATGGAATTTTATCAATAAGATCTGGAATTCAGCAAGATTTGTACTGATGAATATTGACGAAGATATTCGTTATGAAGATTTGAATTTTGATCATTTGAATCTGTGTGATAAATGGATCTTGAATCGTTTGAATGATGTCATTAAAGAAGTGGATACAAACATGGATAAATATGAGTTTGTCAATGTTGGTACAGCATTATATAATTTTATCTGGGATGATTTCTGTTCGTGGTATATTGAACTTTCGAAAGTTCATTTAAACAGTGAAGATCAGACAGAAAAACAGGCCAGCGTTCATACATTGGTTTATGTCTTAAATGCCATTGTAAGAATGCTACATCCATTCATGCCATTTGTTACGGAAGAAATCTATCAGGCAATTCCGCATCTGAAAGAATCAATCTGTATCTGTGAATATCCAAAAGTTAATGAAGCATTTAATGATAGTCAAATTAATGAACAGTTTACTTATTTAATGGATATTGTTAAAGGCGTTCGTGAAATCAGAGCCAATTATACGATCAAAAATGCGATTGAAGTTGAATATTCAATTGATACAAAAGACAGTTCTTTAGAAACGCTGCTTGATGTTTTCGTTCCTTATTTAAAGAAATTATGCAATGCGACATGTGTTGGCTATAATACAAATGATTCTAAAGATGTCGCCACTGTGATGATTCATGGTGGACACACCCTGATTGTTGAGCTGGGAGCCTATGTTGACAAGGAAGCAGAAAAGCAGAAACTGGAAGCAGAACTGAAGAAGCTTGAAGGAGAAATCAAACGCTGTACTAATATGCTTAACAATGAAAAGTTTGTTTCAAAAGCACCTCAGGCAAAAGTTGACAGTGAAAGAAAAAAACTTGAAGATTATACTTCTAAATACCAGACAGTCAAAGAAAAACTGGCGAATATGTAATGATAAAAAGATATCAGAATTGAAATGAATCGACCAAATAATGGTGTTCACTTCAAACTGATATCTTTTTTTGATTATTTTAAAATAAAGAGTAATTCTGGAATTGCTGACTTATATATAAGTGAGGAAGTTAGTGGCTGTCTTTTCCAGAAAAAAGGAGGAAATAGGATGAATGAATTACAGTTAGTACAACAGATGGAAATAACCGGAGGTGGTGCAGGAACGTTGATTCTTTGTATCGTAATCGGTGCAGCTGTATACAAGATGCTTTTTTCTAATGGTGGCAGAGTATCGATTCCAAAGCTTATTTCAATTGAATGGCGTTAAATGTATTTAAAGTCACGAAAAGAATATGAAACGGTTCGTTTTCATATTCTTTTTGTGCCTGCATAAGATGTGATGAGGTGAGATCATGAAAAGAAAGGCAATGCTGTTGCTGGCGGGAACAATGATTCTGATGAATATTTTTGTTTTTTTATATCTTGATACAATCTTAAAACAGGATATCAGTATTTTTGTTATTCAGGTAGGAAGATATGATCAGCAGGAAAATGCTGACACGACCATTGCTCAGCTTAGTGAACTTGGCTATGAAGGATATTGTTATCAGGATGATAATTATGTCGTGATTGCTCAGATTGTTTTACAGCAGGATGAAGCAGATCGCCTTGCGGCAGAACTGTCACAGAAAGGTGTAACCTGTGTGGTTAAGGAATATATGATAGACAGTCAATATGAAGCGGAAATCAGTCAAAAAAAATATGAAAACATATATAAGGAGTTGAAATGATGCTGAATTGTCCATTATATGAACGTCCCCGAGAAAAAGCTGTTCAATATGGGATAGAAACGTTATCCGATCAGGAACTGCTGGCTGTGATCCTGCGAACGGGGAATAAAGACATGTCTGTCATGAAGCTTGCTCAGTTTCTGCTGGAAGAGATAGGTGGTTTCAGTAAACTGAAGGATGTAGATTATCATCGTCTGATTCAGATCAAAGGAATTAAACAAGCGAAAGCCATTGAACTGCTGGCCAGTATTGAACTGGCCAAACGGATGCAGGAATGTCGCGAGAAAAGATACATTATCAATGATCCCATGGATGGCTATCAGCTGGTCAGAAACAGGCTGCTTTTTGAAAAACAAGAAAAAGTTATCCTGCTTTGTTTGAATGCTAAATTAGAAGTCATTATGGAAAAACTGTTATTTATCGGCAGCGAGACAGCTTCTATGCTTGAACCGAGAGAGGTTTTTTTACATACGCTGCGCTGTGGTGCAACCCGTATTATTCTGATACATAATCATCCTAGTGGCAATCCTCAGCCTTCTCAGGAAGATCGAGAAATAACTGAAAAATTATCAATGATGGCACAGCAGCTGCAGATTGAACTGATTGATCATCTGATCATTGGCAGGAACTGTTTTTATAGTTTTGCTTCTGATTATCTCTTCGATTGTAAAGGGAATTGATTTTTTTGGATATTGACTATATAATGAGTGTTACTAGAGGTGATGGTATGAATAATAGAAGAAAAAAAAGAAATCAGAAAATTATCATTGGTATAATCAGCGTTTTTATTTTGATCAGTATGTTTTCGTTTTTTGTAGGGAAAAATCAGTCTAGCCTTGGTAAGTTTCTCAGTACAAGTGTCCAGACTGTTGAATACTATCTCGTTAAAAAGCCTCTAGAGTTTGTCAGCGGTATTTTTAGTGAATACTATGAATTGAAGGATGTCTATGATGAAAATGAATTGCTGAAAGAAAAGCTGGATTCATATGTTAGTCTGGAATCAGAAAACGAAGTTCTGACATCTGAAATGAATAAATTAAAAGAAATCAGTGAAATAGATTATCTGCCTACAGAATATAAGACCAAAGTTGCAGGTGTTCAGACAAGAGATCAAACAAACTGGAATGATGAGATCATCATTGACTCTGGAAGTCAAAGTGAAATTGAAGAAGGAATGGTTGTCTGCGATTCGAAAGGAATGATTGGAACAGTAACGTCTGTTAATGAACTGACGGCAACGGTTTCTTTGCTGACATGTGAAAAACCTGCCAGCAAGATACCGGTTATGATCTTGAATGGGGAAGAAACGATTTATGGCCTTATTGAAGGATATGATGTGAATAATGGCTATCTGGAAATGACATTACTTAGCAAGATTGATAAACTGGAAAAAGATGCTAAGGTTTATACTTCTGGTTTAGGCGGAGATGGAAAAAGTCCAAAAGGCATATATATTGGAAAAGCAAAAAAATTATATACCAACAGTGATGGGACAACGACATTGGTGAGAGTGAAGGCTGCTGCTGATTTTGATGATCTGTCATATGTGGTTGTTGTTAAAAAGGTGAATTGACGTGATGAAAAATAGATTAACTCATTCTCTGGTTGTGATGTTTCTTTGTTTTGTTGTTGACAGTTTATTACGCTTTTATTTGCCTCATGATCTGTTGAAGACAGGTTTAACAATTGTTTCTTATGTAGGGGTCATGATGTTTACTTTTCTTAATAATGATATTGATGAAGAACATCGATACTTTTTTGCTGTGATCTGTGGTGTTTACTATAGTGTGATTTATGGAAATTCGGTTTTTATTTATACGCTTTTGTTCTTAGGATATGCATGGATGGGAAAACAGTATATGAAAAAGGCTACTTTTACATATTTTGAAGCACTGACGATGGTTGTTTTGACAATTTTCATACAGGAATCTGTGTTATATTTGTTAATGTGGATAACCGGTATAACAAAATTGTTTGTAGTAACATTCATTGTCTGGAGATTGCTTCCAACATTGTTTTTTAATGCTATTATTTTCAATATTGTGTACATTGTTCACGATAAGATCAAGTTAGAAGGTGATGTCAATGTATATTTTAGTGAAGAACTATAATGGACGTCTGATTTTTATTTTTAATGATCAGATCAGTTTTGATAAGCTGTTAAATGAATTAAAAAGTCTTTTGAAAAAATCTTTTTTTAAACATAAAGATTATTTTCCAAAGGCTTTTTTTGATTTTAAAAGTCGAATTTTAAATGAAGATCAGATAATTGCTTTATTTCAATGTTTAATTGAAACAAAATGTATCTTGTTTGGTGGATTTGTCAGAAAAGAAGAGAAAGAAGATAAAAAGATTCAGATTATTGATGGTTCTGTTCATGGTGGGGAAGTGCTTTATATTGATGAAGATACACTGATTACGGGGACGGTCAATCCTGGTGCCATGGTTTATATTCATGCTCGTCTATATGTTTTAAAGGGAATCTATGGAACGATCGAAGGTGTCAGTGAAAATGCTTTGATTTCAGCAAAAAGCTATAAAAATGCGACAATTCGTTTTTTTGGAAAATCGATACATAATTTTACAAGTTTTACAATGTGCGTTTTATATTATAAAGATAATGATATTATTTGTGAAAGAGAGGAATCAATCAATGTCTAGAATAATAACAGTTACTTCTGGTAAAGGTGGCGTAGGGAAAAGCAGTGTGAGTGTCAATATTGCCATGGCACTGGCGCATCATCATTATAAGGTTTGTCTGATTGATGGTGATTTTGGTTTAAAGAATCTGGATGTTATGATGGGACTGGAGAACAGAGTTGTCTATGATTTAAATGATGTGATCCAGGGACGATGCGATTTGCATCAGGTTTTGGTCAAGGATAAAAGAGAGGACAGTCTTTTTTTACTTCCAGCCTGTAAATCACTGGCATTTCAGAATCTGGATGCCAAGGTGATGGCTTCTTTGATCAAACATCTGGAAACAGAGTTTGATTTTATTCTGATTGACAGTCCCGCGGGCATTGAACATGGTTTTGATTATGCGACAAGTATAGCTGATGAAGCTATTATCGTCGTGAATCTTGATCTAGCGACTTTAAGAGATAATGACAGGGTCGTTGGTCTGTTGCTGAAAAGAAACATCCATCACATTTCGATGATCATCAATCGGGTGAATATTGATGATATTGAAGAGGGAAGATCTTTAAGGATTGAAGATGCCAAGGAAATTCTGGCTTTACCACTTTTAGGAATTGTTTATGATGATCATGAGATGATCGAAGCCAATAATCGGGGAAGACCGATCTATCTGGAAAAAGGGCATCTGCTGCAGCATTGTTTTCAAAATATTGCTTTAAGAATGCTGGGTCAGGATGTTGAGATCGCAAAATATCGTAAAAGAAATTTATTAACCCGTATCTTTTTAGGATAATTTCATATGATGTAATGGGTGATATCATGTCTGATATAGATGAAGTTAGAAAACGTATTGAGAAAAGGAAAAAACCGTTGACCAGTTATCATTTTAATAAATTGTATAATGGAATGATTCGTATGATGACTCTGATGATTGTAGTTATTGGATCGATGATCGTAATGAATGATCCTAAACTGGAAAGTCAGATTTTTAATAATGATTATGTTCAGCGGTTTGTGTCTTTTGTTTCGGAAAGTGTCTATAGTTTTTTGCCGGCAGACAGTCAGGTCAGCGAGAATATTGTTTACCAGCATATCAAGGATGATTATTACTGTGGAGACAGTAATCAGATCAATGCTTTTGATGATGGCCGGGTGATTGAAGTTAAAGAAGATGATGATCTGTTAGGAAATTATTTTGTTGTTTTAGATGAAAATGATGTTGAAATTACTTACGCCCATGTCAAAGACATTCAGGTTACGCAGTTTCAGGAGATAAGAAGTGATGATGTTCTGGCAACCTATGATCAGCAGTTTCAGATGACGTTTGAGCATCTTGGTCAGAATATGACTTATCAGGAATATCAGGGGATGTAATATGAAAATACATCCCTTTACCTTTGTTTATCTGTTGGTAGCTTTTTATTTTCGAATGTCTGAATATGTTGGTTTTCTGCTGTTTTCTTTACTGCATGAATGTGGACATTATTTGGCTGCGTGCTATTTCGATTTTGATATCGAATATATGGAAATTTTGCCTTTTGGGGCATTTTTGTCTTTAAAAGATTTTGGCAGGCATAGAGTTGAAGAAGAACTGGTGATGCTGCTGGCTGGACCCTTGGTCAATTTTATCCTGATGATCATTTTTTCTTTTTGTGATAAAAATGATCTGGTGATCATTAATGCTTTTATTGGTATATTTAATCTTATTCCAGTTTATCCTTTAGATGGATCGAAGCTTATCCAGTTAGTTTTTTCTTATTTGACTGACTATCGTAATACGTTCTGGCTGCAGATTCGCATATCACTGATCATTATTGCTTTGGGATTTGTCTATATCAGATCATTAGGGAAACTGATTGTTTTGATTTATCTTTTTTATCAGAATATTGTGTATCTGAAAAATTATCGTCTTTTTATGCTGGAAACTATTCTTGCAGATCATTATGAAAAAAAGCATATCAAACTGCATCATACCTTGAAATATTATCGACCATACCAGAATTTTTATTTTGTTGGTCAGCGCTTTTATGACTTTGAAGAGATGAAAATTAATTTGATGAAATCAATGAAATCACATTGACTTTAATAATGAAAAAGTTTATAATGCACTTGTTGTAGACCTCTAGACTACAACCGCACATAAAAGGTATTAAATGCTAATGCTGCCTTGGTTGGCGAGTCTTAGAAATATTTTATAGGAGGTGCGGATATGTACGCAATTATTGAAACAGGTGGAAAACAGATCAAAGTTGAAACTGGTGATGTTATTTTTGTAGAAAAATTAGAAGTTGAAGCAGGAGAAAAATACACTTTTGATAAAGTTTTATTAGTTGGTGATGAAACAGTATCAATTGGAACTCCTTATGTTGAAGGAGCAACTGTAGAAGCAACTGTTGAAAAACAGGGAAAAGAAAAGAAAGTCACAATCTACAAATATAATCCAAAAAAACATTATCATAAAAAACAAGGTCATAGACAACCTTATACAAAATTAGTTGTTGATGCAATCAATGTAAAATAATGATTCGCGTTAATATTTATAAAAAAAAACAAGATATTACGAAAGTAACGATTCAGGGACACGCTCAGGCTGATGATTACGGTAAGGATCTGGTTTGTGCTGGTGTCAGTGCCATTGCGACAGGTGTTTGCAATACCATTGCCAAAAAAGGATATATTGATCAAAAGATGTGTTCAATTGAATTGAAAAATGGTAATATAATGATAGATGTACTCAAGAATGATGAAACTTTGCAGGTGATACTAGAGACACTGGAAATAAGTTTATTATCATTTGAAGATGGCTATCATCAATTTATAAAGATAACCTATAAGGAGGAATAGAATAATGATGTTCAAATTAGATTTACAATTATTCGCTTCTAAAAAAGGGGTTGGATCTACTAAAAACGGTCGTGACTCTAAAGCAAAAAGATTAGGAGCTAAATTAGCAGATGGACAATTCGCTAGTGCTGGTTCTATTATTTATAGACAAAGAGGTACGAAAATTCATCCAGGTACAAATGTAGGTAAAGGTGGAGACGATACTTTATTTGCAAAATGTGATGGAATTGTTAAATTTGAAAGAATGGGAAAAGATAGAAAGAAAGTTTCAGTTTACCCAGCTGCATAATTGAATCCCTGCAAAGGGATTTTTTTCTTGGAAAAGAGGTGGAAGGATGCAATTTATTGATAAAGCAAAAATATATATTGAAGCCGGAAAAGGTGGAGATGGAACAGTTGCTTTTCGACGTGAAGCTCATGTTCCTAAAGGAGGACCAGCTGGTGGCGATGGTGGAAAAGGTGGCAGCATCATTTTTGAAGCAACTCATTCACTTTCGACGCTTTTGGATCTGAAATATAACCGTGTCTATAAAGCGCGTGCTGGTGGTAATGGTATGGCCAAAAAAATGCATGGAGCTGATGCCAGGGATCTGCTGATCAAAGTTCCAGTAGGAACGGTCATCACCAATGAAGAATCAGGACAGATCATGGCTGATTTAACAGAAGATAAACAGAGAGTTGTTCTGGCTAAAGGAGGCAGAGGAGGACGCGGAAATGCTCGTTTTGCAACTTCGCGTAATCCTGCCCCACAGATCTGTGAAAGAGGAGAGCCAGGAGAAAAATTCGATGTGTGCTGTGAACTGAAATTGCTGGCAGATGTTGGTTTGGTTGGTTTTCCTTCGGTTGGAAAATCAACGCTGCTGTCAGTTGTATCACGAGCACGTCCGGAAATTGCTGATTATCATTTTACAACAATCGTGCCTAATTTGGGAGTTGTACAGGTCAAAGACGGTCGCAGTTTCGTTATGGCTGATCTTCCTGGTTTGATTGAAGGTGCCAGTCAAGGGAAAGGACTGGGTCATCAGTTTTTAAGACATATTGAAAGATGTCGAGTGATCGTTCATATTATTGATATGGGAGCTGAAGAAGGAAGGGATCCATATGAAGATTATTGTACGATCAATCAGGAACTGGGACAATATCAGTACCGTCTGCTGGAAAGACCGCAAATCGTTGTTGCCAACAAGATGGATGAAGAAGGAGCGGAGGAAAATCTAAGAATTTTCAAGGAAAAGGTTGGACCTGATGTTAAAGTTTTTCCGATTTCTGCGATCATTCACGATGGTGTTGATCAGGTGCTATATGCAGTTGCTGATGCTTTGGAAACAGCACCAAAATTTGATATGATGGATGAACAGGAAAATACTGTTGTCTACAGTTTTGAAGAAGAAGAGGCACCATTTACAATTCATAATCATGGTAATGGTCAATGGTCAGTTACCGGAAAGAAAATTGAACGTATAGTTTCGATGACATCACTTGTCAGTGATGATGCAATCAAGCGATTATCTATTAAAATGCGTAACATGGGCATCGATGAAGCATTAAGAGAAGCTGGATGCCAAAATGGTGATACTGTTTCGATCCTTGATTTTGAATTTGAATTTTATGATTAAAGAACTGCTTGAAAAAGCAGTTCTTTCTTCTAAAGATCATGATTGTGGTTTCTGGAAAGCAAATGTGAATGACTTTAAAGAAGAAGGAAGTTATGATATAATTGATACAAAAATGAAACGGATATGAAAGAATCATAAAACAAGAGAATGCTGTTTCTGTATTATAATAATTATAGGAGACGAATCGTGTATAGTTATATAAAAGGTTTAATCGTTGATATTCAAAGAGACCATATCGTTGTTGACAATCAGGGCATTGGTTACCTGGTTTATGTCAGCAATCCCTATGCTTTTTCTAAAGGGAAGGAAACAACGGTATATCTGTATCAGCAGGTCAGAGATGATGGAATTTTTTTATTTGGTTTTTTAACGAGAGAAGAAAAAGAACTGTTTCTCAAGCTGATCATGGTCAAAGGCATTGGCTGTAAAAGTGCGTGCAATATGCTGGCCAGTGGTGATGTAGATGCTATCTGTCAGGCTATTGAAAGTGGTAATACGGCTTATTTAAAGAAAATCCCAGGAATTGGACCAAAGGCAGCAGGACAGATTATCCTTGATCTGCAGGGCAAGATCACAGGAAACAAAGAAATGATCGTTAATGAACAGGCTGAGGAAGCGAGTGAAGTTCTGCTGGCTTTAGGCTATAAAAAGCAGGAAGTTGATAAAGTCATGGCTTTGCTGTTTCATGAAAAAATGGATACCAATGGTTATGTCAAAAAAGCATTGAGCATGCTGGTTAAATAAAGGAGGATGAGGTCACATTGAATGAAGTTCTTGATCCAAATGTGGTAGAAGATGAAGAAAGTTCACTTCGACCTCATAATTTTGATGAATATATCGGACAGACAAATTTAAAAGAAAATCTGAAGGTTTTCGTTGGTGCCGCCAAATTAAGAGATGAGTCACTTGATCATGTCTTGCTGTATGGACCACCAGGTTTAGGAAAAACGACAATGTCGATGATTATTGCTCATGAAATGGGAACACATATCAAGATTACAACGGGACCAAGTATTGAAAAAACTGGGGATCTGGTTGCAATTTTAACTGCACTGGAACCAGGCGATGTCTTATTTATCGATGAGATTCATCGTTTGAATAAGGTTGTTGAAGAAATACTGTATCCGGCCATGGAAGATTTCTGTGTTGATGTTGTTATTGGTAAAGAAGCATCGACACGTTCTGTCAGAATTGATCTGCCACCATTTACGCTGGTTGGAGCGACAACGCGTGCCGGGGATCTGTCGGCGCCATTAAGGGATCGTTTTGGAATCATATCCAAACTGGAATATTACAGCGAAGAAGAACTCACACAGATCATTCATCGTACCAGCAAGGTTTACGAAATGGAAATGGATGATGAAGCCAAAATTGAGTTGGCAAGAAGAAGCCGTGGGACACCACGTATTGCCAATCGTCTTTTTCGCCGGGTTCGTGATTTTGCACAGTTCTATGGTGATAAGGTCATTACAAAAGAAAGAACGGTTGAAGCCCTGGAAAGACTGAAAGTTGATGATCTGGGATTGGATGATGTCGATCATAAATATCTTCTAGGCATTATTCATCGTTTTAAAGGGGGGCCAGTAGGTCTGGAAGCAATTGCTGCATCAATTGGTGAAGAACCACAGACCTTAGAGGATGTCAATGAACCGTATTTATTGCAGATAGGATTGATAAAACGTACCCCACGAGGCCGCATTGTTACTAGTGAAGCCTACAAACATCTTAATATCAAACAAGAGCTTTAACTCTTGTTTTTTTTATGGATAAAAAAGAAAGAATCGTTTTAGCATTCCTGTTTGTTATATCATGTATTTATTCTTTTGTGATGCCTGAGGGCAGTATTGAAAAGATCGAAAATGTTCCTGAAATCACAATTTTCATTGAAGGAGCAGTCAATACAAAACTATCCTATGATCACGATCCAACGATCAGTGAAATTTTTAAAGATATTCATATAGAAAACAGCTATGGGTTTGACGAGAATTACTGTTTGTCTTCTCAAGATGTATTCTATATTCCAGCTGGAGAACAGCTGATATCGTTGAATTCGGCAACCAAAGAAGAACTGATGACGATCAAAGGAATTGGTGAAAAAAAGGCTGCTGCTATTATTGAACAGAGAAATCAGGAAAGGTTTCAGACCATTGAAGATATCATGAAAGTAAGTGGTATCGGTGAAAAAACGTATCTGAAAATCAGGGAGCAGTTATGTCTTTAAAAGGAAATATGCTGCTTCTGGGACTGCCTTTGTTTTTTTATATCCTGGCACGGATGCTTCATCCGGTTTTTTATTTACCGATGGTGGCTATGATGGTGATTTGCTGGCGCTGGCTGCCACGAAAAGGCTATGCTCTTTATCTTGGAATCCTGATAGTGATGATGATGTTTTTTTCAGTTCCGGGACCGGTGAAAAGCGAATATGTCAAAGGAAAAATCGTAGCGCAGGATGAAGACAGTATCGTCGTAAAGGATGGCTATCACAAATTTAAGGTTTACGGTGATTTTAGTACATGTCAAATGTATGATGAAATTGAACTTTATGGACAATATCAAAGCATGACGACTCCTGATAATCACAATGCCTTCAATTATCAGCACTATTTGTACAGTTTGAATATTTTTGACAGTTTAGAGCTTAAGGAAATTGTCAGCTGTCAAAGTCATCAGCGTCTTTATCATCTGCTTGAACAGCGTGTCAATCAGAACGATGAACTCAAAAGCCTCGTGTCATTGTTTGTTTTAGGGACAAAGGATGAACAGATGAAAGACTATTATGAAAAATTAACGGAACTGTCACTGGTACATCTGTTTGCTTTATCTGGAATGCATCTGATGATCTTAAAAAAGTGGCTATGTCAGTTCCTGCAGTATTTCTGTTCAAAAAAGGTGCAGGAAATCCTTGCTGTTTTGATCATTGGTCTGTATGTGTATACCATTCCTTATAATATCTCATTTTTAAGGGCTTATCTGATGCTTTTTTTGCCTTTGCTACTGGGAAGATTTTTGAACAGACTGGATATTTTTGTGCTGCTGACTTTAGGAATGCTGTACTATAATCCTTATCTGTTGTATAATCTGTCTTTCATTTTTTCTTATCTTGTTTATTTTATGATCATTTTGTTTGAAAATAACAGAAGGATGACGTATCTGCTGATGCTGTCATCTGTTCCTGTTCTTTTGCACGTTAATTATAAACTGAATATAGTAACGATGTTATTAAGTGTCAGCGTGACACCGCTGATAGAAATAATTTATCAGTGTATTCTGTATTATCTGATTTTCGGACAGTGGGTAGCTGGTATGCTGACAATTTTATTTTCAGTATTTGATACGATCATGGCATTTTTGTATGATATATCGTTTTATTTGTATTTTCCTAAACCGAATCTGCTGTTTATCTGTCTGTATTATTTCATCTATTTTCAGGTGATCTTAAAAGTGAACATGAACAGAAGGGCCGGCAGGGAACTGTCATGCCTGTTAGGACTGATGATCGCCTTTTATTTTTATCCCTATTATGATATGCAAGGTAAAGTCGTCATGATCAGTGTCGGTCAGGGGGACTGTTTTTTAATCAAACAGCCTTTTCAGCAGGGCAATATCCTGATTGATACAGGCGGACTGGAATATCGTGATGTGGCAACCGAAACCGTGATTCCTTATCTTTACAGTGAGGGAATCAGAAGCCTCGATGCAGTTTTTATTTCTCATGATGATTTTGATCATTGTGGGGCCTTGCCTTCATTGCAGGAACATTTTTCTGTTAAAGAGGTGATTTATGATTTTCAGGAAAAAACGATCGGGCAGCTGCGGTTTGAGAATCTTGCAATTGATAAGTATTACAGCGATGCCAATGACCGCTCTACGGTGATTTATGTTGAAATCAATCATCTTCATTATTTATTTACTGGTGATATTTCTCAGACTGTTGAAAGAGAGCTTTATGAAAAGTATCAGCATTTAGATGTCGATGTCTTAAAGGTTGCCCATCATGGCAGTGAATCGTCAACTTCTCGAGAACTGCTGAAGATGATCAGACCGAAAGTTGCCTTGATCAGTGTTGGTAAAGATAATTTTTATGGTCATCCTCATCAACAGACACTGCAAATACTGAAAGACTACGGGGTAGAGATCTATCGCAGTGATCTTCAGGGAATGGTGACGATTTTCTATTATTTTGATGAAAACTATATTGACTGTTATCGCAATGGTCAATAATTATGACAGATATCCATGACTTTGCGGAAAAGATGCTTTATAATGAAGATGGTGATTTGAATGTTATTTGTGATATATGGAACAGAAAGGTTTCTTATGGATCAGAAACTGCAGAAACTGAAAAAACAGTTTCAGTGCAATGAAGAAATGATGAATTTTTCAAGTTATGATTTGCATAAAGACAGTATGGAAACGGTGATGGAAGATATCATGATGCCACCGTTTTTAAGTGATCATAAGATGGTTGTGATCACGAACGCTGACTTTCTGACAACAAAAAAAATAAAAAAGGATAATCAGGATGTCCAACTGCTGTCTGGATGCTTGGATTATTTAGACGATCAAATTCATCTGGTTATTTTTAATGATCAGAAAAACTTTGATGAAAGAAAGAAAATTGTGAAAACTTTAAGAGAAAAAGCAAAGTTTTTTGAAATTGATGCTTTGAGTTATTATAAAGTATCAGATACGACGAGAAAAGCAATCAAGAAAAGAGACTGTACGATCGATGATGATGCCCTGGAATTGTTGTTGAGTCGAAAGGGACAGAATCTGATTGATATTGTCAATGAGGTTGAAAAGCTTTGTCTATATACAAAGCATATTGACAGACAAAGTGTTGAAAAACTGGTTGCTCAGCCTCTGGATGAGAATGTTTTTCATCTTTCAACAGCTATTTTGAATAAAGAAAGACAGAAAATGTTTGCAATCTATCATGACCTGATGGTTTTAAATGAAGAACCGGTAAGGCTGATTGCGATGATTGCCAGTTCCATGCGCCTGCTGTATCAGGTAAAGCTGCTTGACCGCAAAGGATATAATGATCAGGAAATCAGTAAGATGCTGAATCTCAAACCATTTCGACTGAAATATATCAGAAAGGAAGGACAGGATTTTGCACTTGATGATCTGCTGCAATGTCTGAATCAGCTGTCTTTGCTGGATGTTGGTATCAAGACTGGGAAAATTGACAAAAAACTAGGCTTAGAACTGTTTATGCTGAAAATTTAGGAGGAATTATGAATTCAATAAGAGAATTATTTAAAATTGGTTTTGGACCATCATCGTCACATACGATGGGGCCACAGCGTGCTTCGGCAAAGATCAAAGAATTATATTCTGATGCTGATCGCTATGAAGTTGACCTCTATGGTTCTTTATCTTTAACGGGGAAAGGCCATTTGACGGATTATATTATTAAAAAAACCCTGGGTGAAGATACTGTTATTCATTTTAAAAGTGATTCACTGGCTTATCATCCTAATGGAATGAAATTTTATATTTATAAGAATAATGAATTAGTTGATACTTTAACGGTATTTTCAATCGGGGGAGGTGTTATTGAATTTGAAGGAAATAAGGTTGAAAAACCTAAAGAAGTATATCCGCATAAAGATCTTAAAGAGATTATTCGCTATATTGAAGATCATGGGATTTCCTTTTATGAATATGTCATTGATTTTGAAGATGATGATATCAAATCGTATTTATATGAAATTTTAGATACGATGTTTTCCAGTGTGCAGAACGGATTGAGACATGAAGGAATCATCCCAGGGCGTTTGAAACTGAAAAGAGTTGCCAAATCGATGTATCAGCAGGCAATTAATACGAGAAGAGAAAGTGAAAGAGAGCGACTTTTGATTTCCAGCTATGCTTATGCTGTGTCTGAAGAAAATGCCTGTGGCAATCAGATTGTGACTGCACCAACATGCGGGGCCAGTGGTATTTTGCCGGCGGTTCTGTTTTACTGCTATAAACAGCTGGATATTCCACGTAAAGAGCTGATCAAAGCACTGGCTGTGGCAGGCGTGTTTGGTAATGTCATCAAAACTAATGCGACGATTTCTGGTGCCGATGGAGGCTGTCAGGCAGAAGTGGGAAGTGCCTGTGCAATGGCAGCAGCAGCCTATGGCTGGATCCTGGAACTGAACAATTCGCTGATTGAGTACGCTGCTGAAATGGGACTGGAACACAATTTGGGACTGACGTGTGATCCAGTGGGCGGCTATGTGCAGATTCCATGTATTGAAAGAAATGGCTTTGGTGCTTTAAGAGCAATTGATGCAGCAATGTATGCCAAACAGCTCGGTTATTTAAGGAAGAATAAAGTTTCTTTTGATTCGATCGTTAAAGTTATGAAAGAAACAGGAAAAGATCTTAACAGTGCTTATAAGGAAACATCATTGGGTGGACTGGCAAAGGAATTTGGCTTAAAAGATGAAGACAGCTAGTTTGTATGTTCACATTCCTTTTTGTGATACGATCTGTCGTTACTGTGATTTCTGCAAGGTTTATTATGATCACAGAATGGCAGATGAATATTTAGAGGTTTTAAAAGAGGAATTAAAGGAATTAAAGATTACTGATAAACTGAAAACGATTTACATTGGTGGGGGAACACCGAGTTCATTAACTGATGAACAGCTTGAATTTCTGTTCGATATGTTAAAGCCATACAGTCAGGATGTTGAAGAATACTGTATTGAAGTGAATCCGGAATCGATGGATCTTTTTAAACTTAAGATCCTTCAACGTGGTGGCATAACACGTTTGAGTATCGGAGTGCAGACTTTTCAGGATCATCTGCTGAAACTGATCGATCGACGTCACAGCAGCCAGCAGGTTTTAAGACTGATAAGACAGGCTAGAGACATAGGCTTTAATAATATTTCTATTGATCTGATGTATGGGTTGCCGGAACAGACATTGGCAGATATTCAAAATGATCTGGAAATCGTTAGAAATCTGGATATTCAGCATGTTTCTTATTATTCTTTGATTCTAGAGGACCATACGATCCTCAAGTATCAGCGTTATCAGCCAATTGATGAAGAGACGGAATATCAGATCAACTGCTGTATTGATGATACCTTGAAAACCTGTGGCTATGAGAAGTATGAGATTTCTAATTATGCCAGACAGGGATATGCTTCAAAGCATAATCTGGTTTACTGGCATTATGACAATTATTACGGGATTGGTGTTGGCTCAGCATCCAAGATTGATGATGCAATTATCGAACATAGCCGTTCATTGACGAAATATCTGAATCATACAGCGCAGAGTCATGTTATCATACAGGACAAGAAAGAGACGATGTTTAATCATGTGATGATGTCTTTACGGCTGACAGAAGGTCTGAATCTGGAAAAGTTTCAAGATCTTTATCATGAAGATGTTAAAAACATATATAAACAGGCAATTACTAAAAATGAGAAACGTGGACTTTTGGAAATTGCTGATGGTCATTTGCGAACGACAGAAAAAGGAATGTATCTTTTAAATGATATCTTGGTTGATTTCATGGATGAAAAAGATTGGTAACAGAAGCCAATCTTTATTGCTTTTTTTGAAAAATAGATTTATTGAAAAAATTAGCACAAAGATGTTGACAGTGCTAAAATAAAATGTATAATATATTTAGCACAAAGGAAAGAAGAGTGCTAAAAGGTGGTGTACTTGATGTTAACGGCAAGACAGATGTTGATTTTTAAATGTATTGTTGAAGAATTTATTGAGCATGCTGAACCGGTTGGTTCGAAGGCATTGATGATGAAATATAAATTACCTTATTCAAGTGCAACAATCAGAAATGAGATGAATTTTCTCGAAAATTATGGATATCTAGAAAAAACCCATATTTCTTCAGGAAGGATTCCTTCTAAAGAAGGATATCGGTTCTATGTTCATAATTTAGGAAAAGTGGATCTCGATGAAAATATAAAAAATCAGGTGGCGACGATTTTCAGTAAACGCAGTCGCAACTTAAATGAGATCGTTCATGAAAGCTGTAATATGTTAAGTGAGCTGACGCATCTGACAAGTGTTGCTTTAGGCAATGCATCGGATGACACCTTGCAGAGGATTTCTGTTGTTCCTTTAGAAAATAACAGAGTAACAGCTATTATTATTACAAATCAGGGACATGTTGAAAATAAGGTTTTTCAGTTTTCTAGCGAAATAGAAATGGAAGATTTACTCAGCTGTGTCAATATTATGAACGAACTTTTGATAGGAACACCAATTACCGAAGTTGCATTTCGTTTAGAAAGAGATGTCAAACCAATTCTTTCAGTAAAAATCAAGCAGCATGAAGAATTGTTTAATGCATTTTTAGAAGCTTTTGTTAAATTTGCATCAAACAGTGTTTATTTTTCAGGAAAGGAAAATATGCTGTATCAGCCTGAATATAATGATGTTGATAAATTACGAAGAATTGTGACAGCTTTTGAGGATGCACAGATTTGGAAAACTATGCCACTATCGCTTGAGGATGGTATTCAAATAAAGATTGGCAGTGAATCACCAATGTCAGCTGTAGATGATGTATCAGTCATTTCAGCGTCCTTCAAAACAGGACAGACATCTAAAGGTTCTATCTCAGTTATTGGACCAACAAGGATGCCTTATGAAAAAATTGTGGCTTTAGTTGAATATGTTTCAGAAAATATAGAAAAGGCTTTTATGGAAGGAAGTCTTGATGATGAAGATGAATAAGAGGTGAGCAAAGTGGCAGAAGAAAATAAAACAGAAGAAAAAGTTGAAGAAACTGAAGTAAAAGAAGAAGGCAAAGAAGAAACTGAAGAAAAGAAAGAAAATCATCAGCCAGAGGAAAAGGAGAGTGCTGATGATCAAAAAGAAGATCAGATCAAGGTTCTTCAGGAAGAAGTTGATAAATGGAAAAACGAATATTACAAAGTATTTGCGGATATAGAAAATGTGAAACGTCGTTTGCAGAATGAACATGCCAACCAGTTAAAATTTATGGCGCAGTCCATTGTTGAACAGATGTTACCTATCGTAGATAATTTTGAAAGATCATTAGCTATTGAAAATCCAAGTGATGAGCTGAAAGGATTTTTAAAAGGCTATGAAATGATTTACAGACAAATTGTTACACTTCTCGAAAATCAGGGAGTGAAGGTTATCGAAACAGAAGGAAAAGAGTTCGATCCAAATTATCATCAGGCAGTGATGACTGTCAGCGATGAAAACTACAAACCTGGTATGATCGTAGAAGAACTGCAAAAAGGATATATGTTAAAAGATCGTGTTATTCGCGCATCTTTAGTAAAAGTCAGTGAATAGGAGGATATGATTATGGGAAAAATTATTGGAATTGACTTAGGAACAACAAACTCATGTGTAAGTGTTTTGGAAAATGGAGAAGCAAAGGTTATCGCGAATCCTGAAGGAAGCAGAACAACACCATCAGTTGTATCATTTAAAAATGGTGAAATCGTTGTAGGAGACGCTGCCAAAAGACAGGCTGTAACAAATCCTGATACTGTTATGTCAATTAAAAGACATATGGGTTCAGACTATAAGGTGAATGTTAATGGAAAAGCCTATACACCACAGGAAATTTCAGCAATGATCTTGCAGAACTTAAAAGCAACTGCAGAAGCTTATTTAGGTGAAACAGTTACTCAGGCTGTTATTACTGTACCAGCTTATTTCAATGATGCACAAAGACAGGCAACGAAAGATGCTGGTAAAATTGCTGGACTGGAAGTTGAACGTATTATCAACGAACCAACTGCTGCAGCTTTAGCATTTGGTCTGGATAAAACAGATATTGAACAGAAAGTATTGGTTTATGACTTAGGTGGAGGAACATTTGACGTTTCTATTCTGGATCTTGCTGATGGTACTTTCGAAGTATTAGCAACTAACGGAAACAACCAGTTAGGTGGAGATGATTTCGATAAGAAAATCATGGATTATATCGTCAGTGAATTCAGAAAAGAACAGGGTGTTGATCTGTCAACTGATAAAATGGCAATGCAACGTATCAAAGATGCTGCTGAAAAAGCCAAGAAAGATTTATCTGGTGTAATGCAGACACAAATCTCTTTACCATTCATTTCACAGGTTAACAATAACCCAGTGCATCTGGACTTAAGTTTAACAAGAGCTAAATTTGATGAAATCACAAGAGATCTGGTTCTGGCAACTGAAGAACCAGTAAGAAAAGCCTTAAATGATGCTGGAATGCAGCCAAGTGAAATCGATCAGGTTTTACTGGTTGGTGGTTCTACACGTATTCCAGCTGTACAGGAATCAGTAAAAAGATTATTAGGAAAAGAACCAAATAAATCAGTTAACCCTGACGAAGTTGTATCAATGGGTGCAGCTATTCAAGGTGGAGTTATCGCTGGAGATGTTAAAGATGTTGTCTTACTGGACGTTACACCACTTTCATTAGGTATTGAAACAATGGGTGGAGTTATGACAGTACTGATTGAAAGAAATACAACAATTCCAACAACAAAATCACAGATCTTCTCTACAGCTGCTGATAATCAGCCTGCAGTTGATATCAACGTATTGCAAGGTGAAAGATCAATGGCTAGAGACAATAAACAGTTAGGTTTATTCAAATTGGATGGAATTGAACCTGCACCAAGAGGAGTTCCTCAAATCGAAGTAACTTTCTCAATCGATGTTAACGGTATCGTTAATGTTAAGGCAAAAGATCTAAAGACTCAAAAAGAACAATCTATCGTTATTCAAAATTCAACAGGATTATCTGATGAAGAAATCGATAGAATGGTCAAAGAAGCTGAAGCTAATAAAGCTGAAGATGAAAAGAAACGTAAAGATATTGAAACAAGAAATAAAGCTGAACAGATGATCAATGAAATTGATAAAGCTTTAGCTGAACAGGGTGACAAGATCGATACTAATCAGAAAGCACAGGCTGAACAGTTAAAGACAGAATTAAAAACTGCTTTAGATAATAATGATATGGCAACATTAGAAGCAAAAATGTCTGAATTAGAACAAATGGCTCAACAGATGGCTTCATATGCATATCAGCAGCAACAGGCTAATCCTGGAGCTAATACAAACACAAATTCAGCAAATGATGATGTAGTTGATGCTGACTTTGAAGAAAAGAACTAATGAAAAAACCAAGGTTCTTCCTTGGTTTTTTAAGAGTATGATGAAAGGATGATTATATGGCGAGTAAAAGAGATTATTATGAAGTCCTAGGGGTATCAAAAAGTGCTAACGCTACAGAAATCAAACGTGCATATAGAAAGAAGGCAAAACAATATCATCCCGATGTCAATAAAGAACCTGGAGCTGAAGAAAAATTCAAAGAAGTTCAGGAAGCTTATGATGTTCTATCTGATGATAATAAAAGAGCCGCTTATGACAGATATGGTCATGCAGCATTTGAGCAGGGTGCCGGTGGTGCTGGCGCCGGTGGTTTTGGTGGCTTTGGTTTTGAAGATGTTGATTTAGGAGATATTTTTGGTTCATTCTTTGGAGGCGGTTCTCGTCGTCAAAGACAGAACGGACCTCGTCGTGGGGATGACCACCTGATGCGTCTGGACATTGATTTTATGGAAGCCATTAAAGGTGCCAAAAAAGAAATCAAGGTCACATATGATGCAACATGTTCTCATTGCCATGGCTCTGGTGCTAAAACACCAAATGATGTGCAAAGGTGTTCACACTGTAACGGAACGGGTACAATTTCTAAACAGCAGCAGTCACCATTTGGAACATTTGTAACGCAGACAACCTGCCCACACTGTAATGGTACAGGAAAAGAAATAAAGGTTAAATGTCCTCACTGCAGTGGGAAAGGATATGTTAATAAAACCGTAAGCGTTGAGCTTGATGTTCCTGCAGGAATTAATGAAGGTCAGCAGTTACGTGTAGCTGGTAAAGGTGGAAGAGGGTCTAATGGTGGACCAAACGGTGATTTATTCATAGAAATTCATATTCGCAACAATACTCAGTTTGTCAGAGAAGGAAATAATATTCATTTGACTGTACCAATCAGTGTCGTTGATGCAGTATTAGGATGTGAAGTTGATGTTCCAACTGTTTATGGTGATGTTTCGGTGAAAATTGCTCCGGGAACACAGTCTGGAACGACGTTACGTTTAAGAGGAAAAGGTGTTAAGAGTTTAAGAGGAAATGATTATGGAGATCAGTTATTAAAGGTCGAAGTCAAAGTTCCTACCAAACTTTCAACGAGAGAAAAAGAACTGTATGAACAGTTAAGACATGTTCAAGGAAAAAAAGATTCAATTTTTGATACTTTTAAAAAACAGTTTAAAAAATAAAGACTTGTCAGATGACAAGCCTTTTCTTTTTATAAAATAAAAAAACAGTACAATGCACTGTTTTATTTATTATTATCCAGCTTTTCTTAAAGTTCTAAGTTCTCTAGCAGAAATTTTAACTTTTGTAGGTTTACCATCTACTAAAATAGTAGCTTTTTGTAAATTAACATTCCATTTTCTTCTACTTGAGTTTAATGCATGAGAACGAGTATTTCCAGACATTGGACCTCTACCAGATACTTGGCATTTTCTTGACATGTGCTTTCCCTCCTTTAGTAGTTGTTCTACGTACTGTGTTATATTACCATTTTTTTTTTGGGAATGCAATTATTTTTTTGTAATATTTTCCATTTTTTCGCATAACGCATAGTAGATGTTTTTTTGTATATACTATAAGAAGATATAAGATGAATGAAAATCATATATGTTTATTTTTCTGTTTTTCTATGGTATCATATCCAAGGTTTTATATGCGATAAAGTTTATTGTTTTAAAAATTGTAAATATATTGATTTTAAGTTATAATTATTTCCGATAGGTATCAATTTAAGGAGGGAAACTTAATGATTGAAAAAAATACAAATTACGGAACAATTCATATTTCTTTAGATGTCGTCGCAACAGTTGCCGGTGGGGCAGCAACAGAATGTTATGGTGTAGTTGGTATGGCCAGCAAGAAAAGACTGAAAGATGGCTTTTACGAACTGCTGAAAAAAGAAAACTATTCTAAAGGGATTATTGCCAATGATGGTGAAACCGGATTGATCCTGGATTTATATGTGATCTTAGGATATGGCATAAAAGTTGATGAAATTCTTGTAGAAGTACAGAAAAAAGTGAAGTATGTCGTTGAAACTACTTTAGATGTGACTGTTGAAGCGGTCAATGTGTATGTTCAGGGACTTCGTAATAATGATTAGTGGAGGATAATTATGAAAATACTTACAGGAAAACTATTTAAAGAGATGGTTCTATGTGGGGCAAATACTCTTCATAATAATCATCCAGAGATTGATGCATTGAATGTTTTCCCAGTACCTGATGGAGATACGGGAACAAATATGTCGATGACTTTTAATGCCGGAGCATTAGAAATCAAAGATATGGATACGGATAATATTTATGAAATTGCTAAAAAGCTGTCAAAAGGTTTACTGATGGGAGCTCGTGGAAACTCAGGAGTTATTCTATCACAGATTTTTAGAGGTTTTGCAATAGGCTTGGAAGGGCATGAGCAGGTAGACGCTGTTGCTTTTGCCAATGCGTGGGCTAATGGTGCCAAGGTGGCCTATAAAGCTGTTATGAGACCGGTTGAAGGAACAATTTTAACAGTTATCAGAGAAGCAAGTGAAAAAGTTGTTGAATATGCCAAAGCTGATATGGAAATTGAAGATGTATTTTCGTATTTTGTTAAAGAAGCGGAAAACTCATTGGAAAGAACTCCTGAATTACTGCCAGTTTTAAAAGAAGTCGGTGTTGTTGACAGTGGTGGAGCCGGATTATTACTGGTTTTAACTGGTTTCATGGCTGGTCTTGGTGGTGACCGTGTTGAATTTGTTGATATTAAAGCTGAAGGTCAGGTCAATGCTGGTGTTGATTTGGAATCTGGTGAAGAAGGATATGGATACTGTACAGAATTTATTATTAGACTGGAACCTTCTTTAATTGATAAATTCTCTGAAAATCAGTTGAAGAAAGAATTAGAAAGAATCCCAGGAAACAGTATCGTTGTTGTACAGGATGAAGAAATCGTTAAAGTCCATGTACATACTTTAAAACCAGGAAATGCATTGAATCTGGCACAAAGATTTGGTGAATTTGTAAAATTAAAAATTGAAAATATGCAGGAACAGGCCAATAATCTGCAAAATAATGCCGGTGGTCAGTCAAGTATCGTTGGTGTTGATGACAATGCCGAGAAAAAATCGGTTTTTGAAGAAAAAGAAACTGCGATCATTACCGTATGCGCTGGTGAAGGGGTTGAAGATGCTTTCCTGGAATTACACTGTGACTATGTGGTAAGTGGTGGTCAGACAATGAATCCTTCAACAGAAGATATGGTTGCTGCAGTGAAAGAAGTCAATGCCAAGAATGTTATTATTTTACCAAACAATTCTAACATCATCATGACAGCACAGCAGACTGCAACAATATTGGAAGATGAAGTCAATGTCATCGTTTTACCAACAAAAACGATTCCACAAGGACTGTCAGCATGTATCATGTATAATCCAGACACATCTCTGGAAGAAAATATCGAAGATATGAAAGAAGCAATTGCCAATGTCAAAACTGGTCAGGTAACGTTTGCTATCAAAGATACCAATATTGATGGTGTAGAAATCAAGGCTAATGATTATATGGCTCTGGTTGAAAAAGAAATCGTTGACTGCAAACAGAATAAACTGGATGCTTTAAAAGTATGCCTGAACCGTCTGGTTGATGAAGACTCTGAATTAATCACATTACTGGTTGGTGAAGATGTTGTTGACGAAGAAGTTGAAGAAATCGAAAGTTATATTGAAGATAATTTTGATGCAGAATTAGAACTGATTGATGGTAAACAGCCTGTTTACTCATTTATTGTTGGTGTTGAATAATTATTTTTCGTTTCATAATAAAAGGAATAGCTATGGAAAAGCTGTTCCTTTTTGTATTTGTGAAAGAATACGAAAAATATGGTTATTAAACTGCAGAATCAGTGTTGCAGTTTTCTTTGATTTTTTTGAGTTCTTCTTCCAGTTTCTGAAAACTTTTCTGCAGCAGGTCAAATTTATTGTCCGCATCATCGCTATCTGTAGCAGAATTTTGTGAATCATTTTGTTCACTAGCCGACTGAATGGAAGCTAGATAACTGCTGTTTAATGAAAGCAGATCGCCAAGAACATTAAAAAAGGCACCAATGATTGCCTGATCATCTGGGGACAAACCTTCGGTTAAAGATGCTGCCAGCAAAAGTGCAATACTGTCTAAAGTTAATGGATGCATAATGGGAAAAAACATCAGGATCACCACTATTATTCTATGAAAACAGGCAGATTCTGCTGGGACAGATGTCAGATACAGATAATAAGAACAATAAAAAGAAATCTAGGAAATATAGATTTCTTTTTATTTTGGGATGGAAAGGAGGTGATATCAAAGTACTTTAAAATAAATTATCACAAGAAAGGGAAGATATGATGAAAAGAATGAAATGGATTTTTAAACCATAAGACAATCGTAAGATTGTCTTTTTTTATGGAAAATGGTAATCAACTGCGTCTTGATGTAAAGCCATTTTTGATCAGCAAAAAAATGATGTTTGAAAAGGAGATTATTATGAAACGTATATTGAAGAAATTTTTTACTATAATTCTGACTTTAGGTATGCTGTTTGGTAACTTTCAGCAGGTTTATGCCTGGGATGCATCAATTCCTCATGAGTTTACCAAAGTAAAAAGTATCGACTATCCTTGGTGGTGGTCGGCAAAAATAGGCTCGGTCAAACAGTGGAGCACAACGATGTGTACATATAATGGCAACATTGCCTATTGTCTGGAAGCCAGCAAAAATACGCCGGTAAGTGGCAGCTATGTTGCTTCAGTCATTGATGATCATCCAGCAGTCAAGAAACTGCTGTATTATGGCTATGGAGGACCAGGCTATGATCAGAAAATCGAAGCTGTATTTGAACAGCAGCTTAAAGCCTGTGTTCCTGATGATTTTGGCAAGGACCATGGAAACTTTGAAGATGGGGCATATCTGTTTACGCATATCTGGCTTTCTTATGCCTATTGTGGTGATCTGATGGGACTAAGCTTGGATGAGTTTAATGCCAAGTGGCCTAATCCTGATGGTAATGGTGGCTATGGTGACAATATCATGTGGGGTTATCAGGCAATCAATGCTTTGCCGGAACCAGATTATGCGCAGTTTGAAGTTAATGGTCAGCAAAGCTCAACTGCTCAATTAAAGGCCTCATTTGATAAAGAAAACAAAGTTCAAAGAACAGAAACAGTGACTTTTACTGGCAGCAGCAATGCCACGGCACATATTACTTTACAGGATCAGGTCACATTACATAATGTAACGGCGGGTACGACACAAACGGGTGGAACGGCTACGGTTTATGGTGGTCAGAAGTTTTATTTGTCAGCACCTTTGAACAATTGTCCTGAAGATTATGTTTCTGGTAATATCGCTGGAGAACATTGTGAACGTTTTGAAGCTCTGGCAATCATTCCTGGAGGAAACTATCAAAGCGAGGGATCGTGGGTTAAAGATGCCGCCAGTCTATATTATGGAGTGAACTGGATGGAACTGGGATCATTAAGACTGTCAAAAGTTGATAATACGTCAGCTTTTCAAAAAGGCGCAAAATTCAGACTGGTTTCAACGTCGTACGATGGCTTTGATGAAACCTATGAAGTTAGTAAAGATAAGGACGGGGACTATGAACTGCTGATTGAAGGTCTGCCAGTGGGAACCTATGCTTTAACTGAAATCGACTGTGATGACAGTTTTGCACCAACAGTAGCACAGTGGAGCGTGACCATTGAAAAGAACAAGACAACCAAGCAGGTTGTAGTCAATACTCTTAGACCAACAGGAAACTTGACTGTTCAAAAGACACTGGAAAGTGCCAATGCTGGAGCAACAGATGTTGCAGATGCTGATATAACCAAAACAAGGTATCAAGTTGTTGCCAGTGATGATATCAAAGATACAGTTTCTTTAAAGGATCTGTATAAAAAAGGTGAAGCAATTACTGTTGGAAGTGGTCAATGCATTGTTGATGCATCTGGACAGGAACTTGAATTTTCAAAAGGTGTACATCTGGTCAAAGGAACAGACAATGGCGATGGAACTTTTTCTGTTGATAAAGATGGAAAACTGGAATTGTCTGGAATACCGTTAGGAAAATATAAGGTAATTGAAACAGACTGTGCGAATGGCTATGTCTTAAATGAAACTGATCATGAAGTTAAATTTGTCCAGCAAGACTATACAACCAAAATATATCAACAGAATGTTGAAGTGACAAATATGATTACCAAAACACAATTCTTGAAAACAGATATTACTGGCGAAAAGGAACTGGCAGGGGCCAGTTTAAAAATCACGGATCAATCAGGTCAGGTCGTTGATGAATGGATTTCATCTGATCAGCCTCATGAAATTGACGGACTGACTGCTGGAAAAACATATACACTTCATGAAGATCTTGCACCTCTTGGCTATGTAAAAGCAGCAAGTGTTCATTTTACAGTTAATCAGGATGGTCAGATCCAAAAGGTCATGATGAAGGATAGTCTTGTTTCTGTGCAGAAAACAGATGAAAATAATCAGTTACTAAAAGGGGCCATACTGGAGGTTGTCAGCAGGAAAACAAAAAATATTGTTGACAGATGGACAACGGGACAGCATATCATCGATATTGATGAAAGTATGAAAATGTCTTTACTTCATCATGAAACGATAACGGGAACCGTGACAAAAGATGGTAGCGAGATCACGTATTCAATCAGTGATCATGATGGTGATTATTTTGTGATGATGAAGGACAAAGATGAGGTGTCTTATTATCTAGTCGATATTGAAGGCAATGAAACGGTTCATATGGTTCAGGGTCTGGCTGTTGGTGAAGAATATATTTTAAGAGAAATCGAAGCCCCTCGTGGATATGCAACAGCTAAAGAACAGACTTTTACTGTTAACGGTAAAAAAGATATCAGACTGACCATGATCGATCGGATTACCAAAATTGATATTTTAAAAGTTGATGCATCCACTGAAAAGCCATTGGCAGGGGCACAACTGACCTTGATGGATAAGGCAACTGGTGAGATCATTGAAACATGGATGTCTGAAACAAAAGCGTACCGCATTGAGGGTTTAGAAGCTGGCAAAACTTATGTTCTCCATGAAGAACGTTCACCAGAAGGCTATCAGAAAGCAAATGATATAGAATTCATCGTTCAAGATAGTTATGATATCCAGAAAATCGTAATGAAAGATGAAAGCATACCTGTGATCGTAAAGACAGGTGATGAAAGCGGCTTGATGGGATATGCTTTTATGGGACTTTCTTCGATGATCATATGTTTAGGCTATATTTATTTTTGGATGAAAAAAAGCAGATAAGCTTTCTTTATGAATGAAAGTCGATGCATACTGTTAAAGTGATGATGATTTTGTTATAATGTTGCTAAAGGATGGTGTGTAAGATGGAAACAAAGAAATTAGGATTTGGCTTGATGCGTCTGCCTGCGCTGGAAGACGCAGCAGCATTAAAAGATGGTGTTGATGCTGGAAAAATCGATTTGGAACTGGTTAACCAGATGGTCGATACTTTTCTGGAAAGAGGTTTTACTTATTTTGATACAGCATGGATGTACTGTAATTTTCAAAGTGAAGAAGCAACAAAAGAATGTCTGGTAAAACGTCATCCTCGTGATAGTTTTACCCTTGCTACAAAGCTGCATGCTGGATTTATTAAAACAAAAGAAGACCGTGATAGAATTTTTAATGAACAATTGAGAAAAACTGGTGTTGATTACTTCGACTATTATCTGCTGCATGATAATGGCTATGATCATGATAAAATATATGAAGAATTAGACTGTTATAACTGGATCGTTGAGAAAAAAGAGAAAGGTCTGGTAAAACATATTGGTTTTTCTTTCCATGATAATGCAGAAATGCTGGATGATATTTTAACACGACACCCAGAGTTTGAATTTGTTCAGTTGCAGATCAATTATCTTGACTGGAACAGTGAAGGTGTACAGTCAAGAAAATGTTATGAAGTCTGTCGCAAACATCAAAAACCAGTGATCGTCATGGAACCGGTAAAAGGTGGAACGCTGGCTAAAGTTCCAGAATCAGTAGAAAAACTTTTTAAAGATTACGCTCCTGATATGTCTGTTTCTTCATGGGCAATTCGCTTTGCAGCGAGTCATGAAGGAATCATGATGGTTCTTTCTGGGATGTCTAATATGGAACAGCTGCTGGATAATACAAGCTATATGCAGGATTTCAAACCATTAAACGATGAAGAACTGAAAATCATTGAAAAGGCAACAGATATTATTAATTCAAATATCGTCATTCCATGTACTGGCTGTGCATACTGTGTGGATGGATGTCCTATGAATATACCAATTCCTAAGTATTTTTCTTTATACAATGCAGAAAAACAGGAAATCAAAGAAAAAGGTTGGACACCACAGGGAGAATACTATTCGCGTTTGACTCACAAATATGGAAAAGCAAGTGACTGTATCCAATGTGGTCAGTGTGAAGGAATTTGTCCTCAGCATTTGACGATCATTGATTATCTGAAAGATGTTGCTGAAGAGTTTGAAAAATAACGATGAAAGGGAAAGCATTTTTTTGCTTTTCCTTTTTTTCTGTTGATAATATGATATACTAAAAGTAGCTTTCGACATAATGTGATGAAAGATGGGTGATGTATTTGGCAAAAATCGAAGATCTGAAAAAGAAAAACAGCAGTAAGATCAGAAACTGTTTTTATAATGGAAAAGTGTGGACCAAAAATGAGATAGCTTTAGAAACAGGTATTTCTAAGGCTGCCATCACAAATATTCTCAAAGAACTTCTAGAAGAAAATTATATCGCTTATCTTGGTGAAGCTGTTTCAACGGGTGGCAGAAAGGCAAAGCAGTATCAGATCAATAAAGATTATTTCCATATTGGCAAGATCATGCTGATAAGAAGAAAAGATCATTATTGTTTTATCAGTATTTGCAGTGATCTTTTAGATCAGACAATCAGTGAAGATAAGGTGATTTCTCATAAAGGAAGTCTTGAAGAACTGAAAACAATTGTGAAAAAACTGTATGAAGAAGACCCGTTGCTTACGGTTTTATGTTTAAGCATTCCGGGAATCTGTGATGAAGGTTATGTCAGTATCTGTGATTTCAAGGAACTGGAAGGTGTGCATCTCAAAGAGCAGCTGCCGATCAAGGAAAACCTGGAGATGATTATTGAAAATGATGTCAATGTAGCCAGTATTGCTTTAAGTCATTCTCTGCATTATAGAAATCTGGCTTTTCTGTATCAGCCGGCTGCTGAATATGTCGGCTGTGGAATCATAATTGACGGTCAGCTTTATAATGGGTTTTCTCATTTTGCGGGAGAATTAAGATACCTGCCATTCTATGATCATGAATTTCAGGATCAGATGCTGAAAAAAGATCCATTAGAGCTGCTGCGTCTGCAGATTGAGACTGTTTGCTGTGTTATGAATCCAGAAACAGTCTGTCTATGCAGTGATGCAACATCGTTGGATACGTTAAAACTGCATCTACCTGAAAAACATCAGCCTCGTCTGTTTATCGTTGATGAGATGTATCCATATTTATGCGATGGTCTTTATCGGATAGTGATTAATAATAAAAGCAAAGGGGAGGAAATATCATGAAAATCGATTATCATGTTCATACGGCATACAGTGATGATTCTCAATATGCCCTGGCAGATTGTGTGAAAGATGCCATAACAAAAGGATTAGATGAAATCGCCATTACCGATCATGTTGATTATGGGGTGAAGAGCGACTGGGATTCTGGCGAGGATATTGCTTATCGTGATGGCATGCCAATAGCTAATGTTGATTATTCCAAATGGGAAAAAGAATTAAGACATTTACAGAATCAATATAAAAATCAGATCAGTATAAAAATGGGAATGGAATTTGGTATGCAGAAACATACGATTGGTCAATTTAAAAGACTGTTTGACCGTTATCCGTTTGATTTTATTATTCTTTCGGTTCATCAGATTGATGATCAGGAATTCTGGACGTATGATTTTCAAAGAGGCAAGACACAGAAGATGTTTTATGAAAGATATTATCAGGAAATTCTGGATATTATCAGTCAGTATAAGGATTATAGTGTTCTAGGTCATCTGGATCTGATCAGTCGATATGATCAGGAAGGAAATTATCCTTTTGTGAAGATCAAACCACTTATTGAAAAAATATTGAACAGAGTGATTGCTGATGGTAAAGGCATTGAAGTGAATACTTCATATCATCGCTATGGCCTGTCAGATATGACACCGTCAATGGATATTCTGAAGCTTTATCACCAGCTTGGTGGCAAGATCATTACTATTGGCAGTGATTCTCATAAGGAGGAACATTTAGGGGCGTATATTGAAGAAACGAAACAGATATTGAAAGAAACAGGGTTTCAGTATTATTGTACATTTTCACAGATGAAACCGATTTTTCATGATTTATAGATCATATGAAAGATAAGAGATGGGAAGGAGAAAAAGATGAAGAAAAGTTATATTGATTTACATATGCACAGTATGTATAGCGATGATGGTCAGTTTACACCTGTTCAGCTTGTCAATATGTGTCATAATGAAGGAATCAGGATCATGGCAATCGCTGATCACAACTGGACCAAAGCTATTGATGAAGCCGGTCAGCGAGCTGCACAGCTGCATATTACGCTGATACCGGCAGTAGAAATTGACTGTACTTATCAGGGTGTCAATCTTCATGTTCTTGGCTATGGAATTGACTATAAAAATGGAGATTTTGATCAGTTGGGAGAAAAGATCATGGCTCAGGAGCTGGCTTGTTCGATGAAAAAGATTGAATTGACAAATCAGCTGGGTTTTGCTGTTACAAAGGCGCAGCTGGATGAACTGTCGGAAAATGGTGTTTATACTGGAGAAATGTTTGCAGAAGTGCTGTTGAGCGATCCGCGCTATCTTGATCATGACCTGTTAAAGCCGTATCGACCAGGAGGGGATAGAGCAGACAATCCTTTTGTTAATTTTTACTGGGATTACTATGCCCAAGGGAAACCATGCTATACTGAGATTCAGTTTCCTGATTTAAAAGAAATTATCACGCTGATCAATGATCATGGCGGTGTTGCCGTGCTGGCTCATCCAGGAAATAATCTGAAAGGTCGTTTTGAACTTTTTGATGAAATGGTCAGGCTGGGACTGCAAGGAGTTGAATGCTTTTCAAGCTATCACAGCCAGGAAGTCAATGAGTATTTTTATCACAAAGCCAAAGAACTGCATATCCTGATGACTTGTGGCAGTGATTTTCATGGTAAGACTAAGCCAGCGATCCAGCTTGGTTTCAATGGCTGTTTGGATCCTCAGGAAATTGAAGAAAAATTACACAAATATCATTTAATATAGGAGAGTATTTATGGCAATTAGAGTAATTATAATGGATATTGATGGAACTTTGCTCAATGATAAAAAAGAACTTACTGAAAAGACAAAAGCTGTGCTTTTAAATGCACAAAGACAGGGGGCGCTGCTGGTGCTGGCTTCAGGCAGACCGACAAGTGGATTAAGAGCGTTGGCTAAAGAACTGGAAATGGATCAGCATCATGGACTTTTTATCTGTTTTAACGGGGCAAAAGTGATTGACTGTCAGAGCGATGAGGTCCTGTTCAACCAGGCTATGTCTGTTGAAGACAGCAAGGCAATTTTGGAACATCTGAAGAAATTTAAAGCCAGACCAATGTTTGATAAAGGGGAATATATGTATGTCAATGATGTTTTTGACAACTATATTACTTATAAAGGGGAACCTTTCAATGTAATGAAATATGAATCACGAAGTAATAATTATCTGCTCTGTGAAAAAAGAGATCTGGCAGCCTTTGTTGATTTTGAAATTAATAAAATACTGACTTATGGCGATCCAGAATATCTGCAGGCTCATTATCAGGAAATGATGGAGCCGTTCAAAGACCGCTTAAACTGCATGTTTACTGCTGATTTCTATTTTGAGTTTACTGCAAAAGGGATCGATAAGGCGAAAGCATTGGATTCGGTTTTGATACCAATGGGATATCATCGTGATGAGATGATTGCTTTTGGTGATGCACAGAATGATAAAACCATGATCGAATATGTTGGACATGGTATCGCCATGGAAAATGCCAGTGCAGAATTAAAAGCGGTTGCTGATGATATCACGTTATCAAATAATCATGATGGTATTGCTGCTGCTCTTTTAAAATATATGCCGGAAATAGACTGCGATAAATAGTCCTTGACATATGTAATGAGATATTGAAAGAGGGGAAAATATCATGTATGAAGATATCAAAGCAAAGGCTGATATTTTAACGGATGCTTTGCCATATATTCAGGATTTTCATGACTGTATCATGGTCATTCAATAAAGCTGCAATCACTATGTTGATGAAGATCAGGAAAGAGTGATTTTAAAGGATATTGCACTGTTAAAATTTCTGGAGATGAAACCAATTATTGTTCATTCAGCTAGAAAAGGAATCGATCTGTTCAGGGAAAATAAAAGAATTGCTTCATTGATTGAAGAGAATCATATCAAAGCGATTGGTATTTGTGGTATTGATATACAAACATTAACAATGATGGTGGATAACGACTATATTCCCGTCGTGATTCCTAATGATATCAAGACTGCCGATGAAGATTTTGTGATTGAAAATGTTGCCTGTGAGATTGCAGTGCAGATGCAGGCAGACAAGCTGATCTTTATTTCCAAAGCCAAGGGAATCTATGATAAAAATAAGGAACTGATTTCCATGATGTCTCTGGCACAGTTAAAACAGAAATATCAGCAAGGTCATTTTGATGGATTTTTGGATTTGAAGATCAAAAATGCGATAGAAGCCATTGAAAATGGTGTGCGAAGAGTACATATCATTGATGGTCTGATAGAACACAGTATTCTGTTAGAATTGTTCAGTATCAATGGAATTGGTACGGCTGTGCTTGATGAAGATCATTTATATAAACATGAAAGAAAAAAAGATTAGAGAGCCTGTCAGCTGTGAGTTAACAGGCTTTATTATTAGAAAATTCAATAATAGATATTGGTAATTTGTATTGTGAATAATAACAGATCGATGATATAATATTGATAAGAATGGAAAGGGAGGCTACTTTTTTATGGGATATAAAATTGGTTATGAAAAAGTCAATGAAATCATAAAAGAACTGTCAAAAGAATATGATATTTATGCTCCAAAAAGATTTAACAAAGCAGGAAGATATTCTGATACAGATATGATTCGTTATGATATCATTGAAAAAGCAGAAGATATCGTTTTTGATGAAAAATCTGATATGCCTGCAAAAGAAGTATTGAGTCCAATTACTCAAACGTTATTTTATTTTACAGAAGATGAATATCGTGAAAGTAAAGCAAGTTCTAAAAAAATCATTATTTTTATGAGACCTTGTGATATTAATGCGATGGAACACCAGAATAAGATTTATTTACAGAATGGTGGATTCAAAGATCTTTATTATTCAAGATTACAGGAAAAAGTAAAAATCATCATGATGGAATGTTCAAAAGGATGGGATACATGTTTCTGTGTAAGCATGGGTTCAAATAAGAGTGATGAATATTCTGTTGCTGTCAGAAATGAAGATGGATACTGGCTGGTAGATGTCAAAGATGATGAATTTGCATGTTTCAAAGGTGAAGAAGCTGATTTCAATGTAGAATTCGTTGAAGAAAATGAACTGTCAGTAGAAATACCAGAAATTAAAAATAAAGCGATCCTGACAAAATTAAAATCACATCCAATGTGGAATGAATTCAACAGCAGATGTATTTCTTGTGGGGCATGTACGATTGCCTGTGCAACATGTACATGTTTTACAACAACTGATATTGCCTATAATGAAAATCCAAATGTTGGAGAAAGAAAAAGAACATCTGCTTCATGTCAGATAGAAGGATTTACTGATATGGCTGGAGGACATACTTTCAGACCAACAGCTGGAGATCGTATGAGATACAAAGTTTTACATAAATTCCATGACTATAAAGCACGTTTTAAAGATTATCATATGTGTGTTGGCTGTGGACGCTGTATCGATCGTTGTCCAGAATTTATTTCTATTGTCGCAACAGTAGAAAAAATGAATGCAGCTATCAAAGAAATTGAAAAGGAGGAAGCATAAGATGAACCCTGTAAAACCAATTCCTTGCGAAATACTAGATATTAAACGTGAAAGCGAATTAGAATATACTTTTAAAGTTGCTTATGATCAGACTCCAAATCATGGACAATTCTTACAGTTATCAATTCCAAAAGTTGGAGAAGCACCAATTTCTGTTTCTGGTTATGGAGATGGATATCTTGATTTTACGATCAGATCAGTAGGAAAGGTAACAGAAGAAATTTTTAATAAAAAACCTGGTGATACACTATTTTTAAGAGGTCCTTATGGAAATGGATGGCCTTTTGAAGATCAGTTTAAAGGAAAACATCTTGTTGTTGTTACTGGGGGAACAGGTTTGGCTCCAGTAAGAAGTATGCTGAATGCCTGCTACAATGATGATAATGCTGTAAAATCAGTAACACTGATTTCAGGTTTTAAAAATGAAGCTGGTATTGTATTTAAAGAAGAACTGGCTAAATGGAAAGATAAATTTACAACTTTCTATACATTGGATAATGATAAGATTGATGGATGGAATACTGGATTTGTAACCGAATATATTCCACAGATTAATTATGATCAGTTTGATGGTGATTATGAAATGATCATTGTTGGACCACCACCAATGATGAAATTCTCTGCTTTAGCAGCAATGAAAGCAGGAGTACCAGTTGAAAAAATCTGGGTTTCATTTGAAAGAAAGATGTCTTGTGCGGTAGGTAAATGCGGACACTGTCGTATTGATGAAGTTTATGTATGTTTAGATGGTCCAGTATTTAACTATACTGTAGCAAAAGATTTAATTGACTAAGGAGGGCAAAGATATGAATTGGGATATTGATGTTAAAAAAACACGTTTGAACTGTTTTAGACAGTCGAAAGTACCTGGTGAATTCATGTTACAGCTGCGTGTTCCTGGTAACTTGATTGATGCTAAATATCTTGAAGTCATTCAACATATTGCTCAAACCTGGGGAGATGGATTATTCCATATCGGAACTCGTCAAACATTAAATGCGACAGGAATCAAATATAAAGATATACCTGCTGTTAATGAATATATTGAAGATTATATCAAAGAAATTGAAGCTCTATCTAACGTTAATATGAATAAAGTTGGATTAGAAGAAAAAGAATGGGATCCAAAATCAGGATATCCTTCAATCGGTGCACGTAATATCATGGCATGTATCGGTAATAGACACTGTATCAAAGGAAACTGTGATACAACTGATATCGCAAGAAAAATCGAACCTTTGATCTTCCCATCTCATTATCATATTAAAATTGCCTGCGCAGGATGTCCAAATGACTGTGCAAAAGCAAACTTTAATGATTTTGGAATCATGGGTGTATCAAAGATGACATATCATCCAGAAAGATGTATTGGTTGCGGTGCCTGTGTTAAAGCCTGCGGACATCATGCAACACGAGTTCTTTCATTGAATGATCATGGAAAAGTTGATAAGGATACTTGCTGCTGTGTTGGTTGTGCTGAATGTGTTATTGCCTGCCCAACAGGAGCATGGACAAGAAGCGAAGATAAATTCTATCGTGTAACTTTAGGTGGACGTACTGGAAAGAAAGATCCAAGAGCTGGTAAACTGTTCCTGAACTGGATTAAAGAAGAACCATTATTGCAGATGTTTGGAAACTGGACTGAATTCTCAGCATGGGTTATGGATCATAAACCACAGTATTTACATGGTGGACATCTAATCGATATGGCTGGTTACCATAAATTTAAAGAAATGATCTTAAAAGGTGTTGATTTAAACCCTGAATGTTTAGTAGCTGAACAGATCTATTGGGCAGAAAGTGAACAACGTGGAAACAGTCATTTGATTCCATTAAGTGATCATCCACATGCCGGACCTAGAGAATAATAGAAAAGTCGTGTGCATACACGACTTTTTATGTTTTATCGTGGTCAAAAACTGTCGCTTTTGGTAAAATAGAAGAAGTGAAAAAGGAGAAATGTGTATGGGAAAGGTTTATTTGGTTGGTGCAGGTTGTGGCGCTTTAGAATTATATACCGTGAAAGCTATGAAATGTATCAAAGAAGCAGATTGTCTGATTTATGATCAGCTGGTTGATAAACAGATCCTGCATTACTGTCAGGAATCCTGTGAACAGATCTATGTAGGCAAAATTGCACATCGACATACATTGCCGCAGGATCAGATTAATGAACTGCTGGCAGAAAAAGCAATGCAGTACGATTGTGTTGTTCGTCTCAAGGGTGGTGACGTCTATGTGTTTGGCCGTGGTGGTGAAGAAGGAGCATATCTTTATGATCATGGAATAGACTTTGAAGTTGTTCCTGGCGTTTCATCAGCAATTGGAGGACTGGCCTATGCGGGAATTCCAGTGACTCATCGAGGATTGTCAGGTGGATTCCAGGTATGTACCGGTGTTTTGCGACAAGGAGAAGAAAGAGAATTTGATTTTTCTACAATGCTGGATGATTATACGACCTATATTTTTTTGATGAGCATGGCCAAGAAAGAAAAAATCGTTGCCGGATTTTTAAAGGCAGGGAAAGATCCGCAGACAGGCTGTGCTATTGTCTCTCATGCATCTATGCCAAATCAGAAGTGTGTGATTGCGACACTGGGGACCATTTTAGAAAAATTTGAACTGAATCCAGTGCCAATGCCAGGTATTATCGTTGTTGGCAACAGTGTGAAAATGCATGAAAAACTGAATTTTTTTGAAAGAAAACCTTTGTTTGGCCGTCATATCCTGGTGACAGCGGTTGGACATGACCATTATTTAAGAGATACCTTGAGTGATCTTGGTGCTGATGTCAAGGAAATCATGACCGGACAGATTGTCTATCTAGATCCTGTTATTCCACAGATCAAAGATAATCTGGTTTTTACCAGCAGACATGGTGTCATTGGTTTTATAAAAGCTTATACGAAACAGTATCACGATGTCAGAAAGCTGCATGGAGTTAGAATTGTTGCTATTGGCAAAAAGACCAATCAGGCTTTAAATGAATTTGGATTAAATGCGGACTATGTTTCTGTCTATGGTCATGGAGAAGGTCTCAATAAAGAATTAAAGCAGTTTGTCAAAGATGAGGAACTCTTTGTTGTTCAGGGGGACGTGACTGCTGTCACGATGAAACATCAGAAGATCCAGGTTTATAAAAATAAAGAAACTGCGATTGAAGATATCAATGATTTTTTTGATTATGCCTGCTTTACCTGTGCTTCATCCGTACATCGTATTTTACAGCAGACGCATATGTGTGCAAATACATTTGTATCAATGGGGCCAGCGACAACAAGAGCGATCAATGACTGTTATCCAGACAGTTATATTCTGGAAATGGATAAGCCAGATAAGGCTAAAATGATTGATTGTATTTTAAAGGGGGAAATGGAATGTTTTATAGAGGAAGACGATTGAGAAAGAATCCAACGATTCGTCAGATGATGAAAGAAACAGTTGTACATAAAGAAGATCTGATTTTACCGATCTTTGTGGTAGAAGGAAATAACATATGTCGAGAAATTTCCTCTTTAAAAGGAGTATTTCATTATTCGATTGATCGATTAGATGAGATCATTGAACAGATGCAGAGTGCAGGGATACTTTCATGTATTCTGTTTGGAATTCCTGATCATAAAGATCATTGTGGCAGCGAAGCATACAATGACAATGGAATCGTTCAGCAGGCTATTCGTTACATCAAGGCCAAAGCACCAGATATATACATTATCGGTGATGTGTGTATGTGTGAGTATACTGATCATGGACATTGCGGTATTCTTAATCAAGAAGGTGATGTTGATAACGATACGACCTTGACCTACCTGTGTAAAATAGCAGTCAGTTATGCCAAGGCAGGTATTGATATGGTTGCACCGAGCGATATGATGGATGGACATATTCAGGCGATGCGTGAAGCATTGGATCAGGCTGGCTATGTAACTTTGCCAATCATGGGATACAGTGCCAAATATGCTTCCAGCTATTATGGCCCTTTCCGTGAAGCAGCAAACAGTGCTCCTGCCTTTGGTGATCGAAAAAGCTATCAGATGGACTGTGCCAACAGTAAAGAAGCTATGCGTGAAATCGAAGCAGATATAGAAGAAGGAGCAGATATCATCATGGTTAAACCGGCTTTGGCTTATCTTGATATCATCAAACAGGCCTCAGCGTATCATGTGCCTTTATGTGCCTATCAGGTTAGCGGAGAATATGCGATGCTGCAGATGGCTGTGGCTCAGGGTTTGATGAATGAAAGTGTTCTGGATGAATCGCTGCTGGCTATTAAAAGAGCAGGGGCTGATTTGATCATTACATATGATGCATTAAACTTTGTCAAAAGGAATCAGTTATGATCCCGGTTGCACTCAATTTAAAAGGAAAAAACGTCCTGATCGTAGGTGCTGGGAAAGTGGCACTGAAAAAAGCCAGAAAATATATCTTGGAAGGAGCACATGTTTATGTTGTTTCCATAGCTTTTCGGGAAGAATTTAAACAGCTCGATGTTCAAATGGTATGTGATAGCTATCATTCTCGATATCTGAATGAGATGTTTCTGGTTTATGCTGCAACGCAGGACCGTGATATCAATCATCAGATCGTCATGGACTGCACACAGAGAAATATTATCTGTGGCAGTGCCACAAAAGATGGTGAAGCATCATTTTATGGCATGGCTTATCGAGAAGATGAAGCTGGAATGGTGGCATATTCATCGCATCAGCAGTTTCCCTACAGCCAGCCGTTACTTGATCAGATGATGACTGTTATTGAAAAAGAAAAACCAAAAATGCTTTTACTGGCAAAATTAAGACCATACATTCTAAAGACACCACATGATGACCGTCAGATTTTTTCATTGTTTTATCATGCACCTTTACAGCTGCTGCAGTTTTTATGGGATTCTCTGACTGATCAATATGGCGTTATCGTTATCTATCATAAAAATAAATTTGATAACAGTTATCATTTTGATATGCAGCCTATTGTTTATTTGTCGATTGAAGAATTTCATGACTATCAGACGCTTTTTAGATTTCCTGTGCGCTATATCTGTGTACCACTGGTGATGTCTGAAGGGATGATCTATCAACGTATGACTAAAGACATGTCATCAGATTTGATCAATACAGGTCCAGTTATTCAGTCAAAAGATGATATTATTTTTTTGATGGATACATGGAAAAGCGAACGCAAACAGATCTGGGTCTTACACCATCGTCAAGATGATCGTTTAAAAAATATGTTTAAAACTTTTACAAGAAATATTGATATTTATGATTTTCATGAAGAAATCGTCCTTGATAAAGAGGAAATGTATGAATTAAAAATCATGATCTTAGGACATGGCAAACATTATGCGGATTATCAGAATTTGGTCAAAGATTATCAAAGACAAGGTTATGATATTGTTTTTGGTGGGAATCTGCTAGATTGTCAGGAAATGAAAAACTATCTGATAAAGCGAATTAAGATGTGCTTAGAAATATAGTATTTCTAAGCTTTTTATATAGAAAAATGCTTTGAGTTGATATATTTTGAAAAATAACTTATAATTGTATAGTATTTGATACAATAGTTGTATGCAATACGCGTCGATTGAATTAAAGGAGGAAATATGGAAAATTCAAAAAAAATCGTTTGGTATAACCTGGCGTTTATGGCATTTTCTACAGTATGGGGATTTGGAAATGTTTTAAACGGGTATATCTATTTTAACGGTATACAGGTTATCTTCAGCTGGATTTTGATGTTTGCGCTTTATTTCGTACCTTATGCTTTGATGGTCGGAGAATTAGGGTCAGCATTCAAAAATTCAGGTGGTGGAGTCAGCTCATGGATCCACGAAACTATTGGGCCTAAATGTGCATACTATGCAGGATGGACATATTGGGCATGTCACATTACTTATATTGCCAGCAAAGGAAGTGGCGGTTTAAAAGCATTAAGCTGGATGGTTTTCCAGAATGGAGAAACTTACGCAACTTTCAATACTGAACTGGTTCAGTTTGCAACTTTGGCAGTATTCTTATTCTTCTGCTGGGTAGCAAGTAGAGGGTTGAACCCATTAAAGAAATTGGCGACTTTAGCGGGAACAAGTATGTTTGTTATGTCGATTCTTTACATTCTGATGATGTTTGCAGCTCCAGCAATTAATCCTAATGGTGGATATTTATCAATGGATCTCAGCTGGAAAAATCTGATTCCACAGTTTAATATGGGATATTTTACATCATTATCAATTCTGGTATTTGCAGTTGGTGGATGTGAAAAGATTTCACCTTATGTAAACAAGGTCGAAAATCCATCTCGTGGATTCCCAAAAGGGATGATTGCATTGGCAGTCATGGTTATGGTTTGTGCCATTTTAGGTACTGTTGCAATGGGTATGATGTTTGATCCTGCTGACATTGCGGCTAACTTTGATGCTTATAATGCCAATGGTTCTTACTGGGCATTCCAGAAACTTGGTGAATACTATGGAATGGGTAATATCTTAATGATCATTTATGCAGCATGTAATGCTATTGGTCAGTTCTCAACATTAGTATTAAGTATTGATGCACCATTAAGAATGTTATTAGACAATGAAGATGCACGTCAGTTCATTCCTACAAAATTATTAAAGAAAAACAAATATGGTGCTTATATCAATGGTATCTGGATGGTTGTGATTCTGTCAGGATCAATTATTCTGATTCAGGCACTGGTACCTAACTCAGACGTTGTTTTACGTCAGTTAACACAGTTAAATTCAGTAACGATGCCATTGCGTTATTTATGGGTATTTGCTGCTTATATTGCTTTACGTAAAGCTAAACAGAAATTTGACCCAGAATACAAATTCACGAAAAATCAAGGTCTGGCTCTGACTGCTGGAGCATGGTGTTTCTTTGTTACTGCATTCTGCTGTTTATTCGGTATGTACAAAGAAGGAGATATGTTTATTACTGCATTAAACGTTATCACACCAGTTGTATTAACAGCTTTAGGTTTAATTATGCCAGCAATTAAAAAACGTGAAAAAGTAACAGCTGAATAAAAAAGACAAACATATCCTTTTGGGCAACCGAAAGGATATGTTATAATATACAGGGAAATATGGAGGTGTTAACTATGTATGAAAAAGTTTCTCAGGAAATGCTTGAATTTCTGAAGAAGAGTCCAACAGCATTTCATGCTGTAGAAAATATGAAAACAGAATTAAATAACCATGGTTATCAGGAACTGCTAGAAGGACAGCCATGGCAGATCCAGCCTGGTGGAAAATATTATGTTACACGTAATAATTCGAGCATCATTGCCTTGAATATAGGAACAGATCTGCTGAATTACAGTTTTAATGTTGCAGCATCACATACAGACTGTCCAACGTTTAAAATCAAGGAAAATGCTGAAATTACGGTTAGAAACAAATATATGACATTAAATACCGAAGGCTATGGGGGAATGCTTTGTGCAACCTGGTTTGACAGACCATTATCGGTTGCTGGACGTCTTCTGATCAAAGAAGATAATATGATCAAAACTCAGCTGATCAATATTGATCGTGATCTGTTGCTTATTCCTAATGTTGCAATTCATATGAATCGTGCTGTTAATGATGGCTATGCCTACAATAAGCAGATTGATATGTTACCGCTTTTTGGTGGTGCAGACTGTCAGAAAGGTGATTTTAAAAAGCTGTTAGCACAGGAAGCAGGTGTCAAAGAAGAAGATATTTATGGCAGTGATCTTTATCTTTACAGCAGAATGGCACCTTCTGTCTGGGGTGCAAATAACGAATTTATTTCAAGTCAGCATTTAGATGATCTGCAATGTGGATATACATCATTAATGGGATTCTTAAAAGGAGCTAATGATCAGTCAATCAATGTTTTTGCTTGCTTTGATAATGAAGAAGTTGGTTCAGGAACAAAACAGGGAGCAGCATCAACATTTTTGTATGATGTTTTAAAAAGAACAAATACAGCTTTAGGTAAAAACGAAGAAGACTTTTATCGTGCTATTGCTTCAAGCTTCATGTTAAGTGCTGATAATGCGCATGCCGTTCATCCAAATCATCCTTCAAAAACAGATGATACAAACTGTGTTTACATGAATGAAGGTATTGTTGTGAAATCACATGCTGGACAGAAATATACCAGTGATGCAGTGAGCATTGCTGTCTTTAGAGAACTGTGCAGTAGAGCTGATGTTCCGCTTCAGTTCTTTGCCAATCGTTCTGATGTTGCTGGAGGCAGCACACTTGGTAATATTGCCATGTCACAGGTTTCAATGAACAGTGTTGATATTGGTTTGCCACAGCTGGCTATGCATTCAGCTTACGAAACAGCTGGAGTTAAAGATACTTATTATATGATCAAGGTCATGGAACAGTTCTTTAACAGTCATATCAGTGAAATCAACAGCCATGTTTTAAAGGTAGATTAAGATGATAGATAAAAAAAAGAAGTATGAGATTATCGATGAAAATAAAGATAAGATCAAATTCTTGAATGATCAGTATCTTGAATATTATCAGGATATTGAAAAAGCGTTATTTAAAAAAACAAAAAACATTTTAAAAACGAATATTCTGATCAGTGATCTTCTTGATGAGATGCTTGCTCATCAGGAAAAGAAAAATGATCCTTATCAGCTGTTTGGAACAAATAAACAGCTGGTTATCAATAGAATAGAAAAAAAGATCAATTATCGAGAACGCATAGCAGCAATTAGAAAAGCTGATATGCAAAGTTATGCAATTTCTGGATTATGGCTGACAATGTGTGGCTATATTGTTCTTATGTTTATCAAAGAACTGCTATCAGGAAACTATCTGATTCACTTTTATGTCGATTCATTGGTTGCGGTATTTGCATTGTTTATCGCAATTCATAATTTCAACAGTGAAGTGAAGATCATCAGAAAGCATCAGCTGAAAAATAAGCCCATTCAAATTGAAATTGCCGGGTTTGTAGTATCACTGGTGATTGCAGTGTTGATGTATAACAGTCCTTTTGATATAACTTTTGCAATTCTTGTTATTGCCCTTTTAACAAATAAAAAAATATTTGAAAAAGAAATGGAGAAGTAAATGACTTCTCTTTTTCATTATAAAAAGATGTCTTTTATTTTCATTAGAATTGGTGTAATATACATACGAAAAGGTGATTATATGGGAAAAGAAGAAATAATTGAACTGATCGATGAAGATATCGTGGATAAGGCAGTGTTTTATGATCATCAGCATCTGCCTGCGCAGATATCGAATGCCATGTATCTGTATGGCAATAATAATGATTTTGAAATCATTGCATTTATTGATGCCAGTGCGCAAAGTGATGGCAGTCTGGGAATGATCATGACTGCCCAAGGGGCTTATTTCTGTTTTAAAGAGCCACAAAGCTTTCGCTTTGGAGATATCGAGCAGCTCTCTCTGGTGTGGCAGAAAGAACATCACAGTTTTTATGCCAGAATCCAGACGACAGGTAAGACCTATGTTTTTAAAAACAGTTTTCTGAATCTTGAAAATTTTGTTAAAGCGTTAGCTCAGATTACGGAAAAGAAGATTGATTTTGTGATGGATCCTTATGAAAAAGTCGTTTACTTTGTTCCTCTGGTACTGGCGGATATGGAAGATGATGTTTATGAGGATCTGGATTTAGGTGCTGAGGAACATCAGCAGATCAATGATATCTATCATGAACTGGAAATGATCGGGAAACTGCCAGAAAGCGATCAGCAGGATGAATTAAGAGCGTTATGTCGCTATGTGTTGGATTTCTTTGAAAGATTTGGTTTGGAAAGTGAGGAAATCGATGCTTTAATGCAGGCACAGGATTTTTTTGATCAGAAATCAGCGCAGGAAGATCAGCAGCTGGAAGGTGCCAAAAAATGGTTTGATGAAATGAGCGAAAGCTATCGTCAGGGCAATACGGAAATGTACGATCAGTTAAAGTCTGCAATGAACAGTCTAGGAATTGATGAAGAAGCATTAAAAAATATGTCTCCACAGGAAGTTGATGAATATGTTCGTCAAATGTGCAAGAAATTTGGAATTTCGCAAAGCCTGTTTGAGAAAATGAAGGATCGCTTTGGTCGATAGTTTTTCTGATCGAGAAAAAAAGAATATAACCGAATAATTGTGATATAGTTGATAAGGGTGAATAAAATGATAAAATTAATAGTTTGTGATGTGGATGGGACAAGCGTCAATCGATTCAGTCAGTTTCATTCGGGAGATCTAAATAAAATTCATGAAAAGATCAGACAGGGTGTTCGTTTTATGTTTGCATCAGGAAGAGATATGAATATGATGACGCAGATCCTTGATGCATGTGGAATTTATGATGAACTGATTCTGAACAATGGGACACAATTCAGAAATTATGATGGAACGATGAATGAATGTCATCCCATGAATGAAGCCGCATTTCGACAAATGATTGCGATCCTGCAGAAATATCATTATCATATTTCTATTCATACAACTAAAGGAAAATACATACTGACCGATTTTGATACATACTGGAACTGGCATATTGAAATGCTGATGCAGGATGAGGCCTTAAGAAAACTTGATCATCTGCCAGATGCAACATTTTTCAGCAGAGAAGGTTTTCTGAATGACTGTACATCAGTCAGTTCACTTGATGAAATGTATGCACAGGGCGCTTTACCATTAAAGGTTGATGCCCGTCACTTGAATCCTGAAGAAGCTAAGGGAGTCAATGAACGTTTGTCAGTCATATCACATCTGAATATTTCTTCATCTTATGAAGATAATATTGAAATTACATGTGATGATTATGATAAAGGAATCATGCTGAAAAAAATCATAAAAGAGCAAGGGCTATCGTTAGATGAAGTAGCAGTATTTGGTGATGGTTTGAATGATATATGTATGTTGGAAGATTTTCCTTACAGTTTTGCACCTGCCAATGCGCATCCAGAAGTGAAAGCCAAAGTGAAATATGTGCTTGATCATCGTGGCGGTGATGGTGCGGTTGAAGAAGGAATCATTTTACTGGAAAAAATGCAGCTTTTATAGGAAGAATGATCTTCCTTTTTTTATTGACAGCATAATTATCAGCATATGATTTGCATTATATGTTAGCTTAAGCTAACATATAATGCAGAAAAGACAACTATAAATAAGTCAAATAATTTTTAAGAAGTTTTATGAAAAAGTTTGAAAATAAAAATTTGCTTAAATTATTGCATGACGAAAACAACTAAAGTATTCATTTTTTAAAAATTAGTTATATTTGTCTTTAATATTGTCGTATCTGATATAATCTCTATCTTCTTTTAAAATATAGTAGATTATGGTTAATAGTTTACGGCTAATGCCTGCCAGGGCAACAAAATGGTGCTTACCTTCAGAAATTTT
>CASETM010000079.1 GCA_949290865.1 uncultured Bacillota bacterium | reverse complement strand
CAGAAAAAAACTGGAAAGTTCGACAGACTATCGTGATATCTATGTAAAAGCTTAGATTTTTGTATAAAATTTATAAAAATAGTAAGAATATTTGGATTTTTAACAATATTTTCTTGCAATTAAAAGTAATTATCTATATAATACATTTGTATCTTAGAGTTAAAGGGGGGAATTATTATGGCAAAAACTGTAGTAAGAGAAAACGAATCTCTAGATGATGCATTACGTCGTTTTAAAAGACAGGTATCTAGAACAGGGACCCTTGCTGAAGCTCGTAAAAGAGAATTTTATGTTAAACCAGGATTAAAAAGAAAATTAAAATCTGAAGCAGCAAGAAAAAATAATAAAAAAAGATAAAATTAACAGCGCAAGCTGTTTTTTTTGTGCAGTCATCAATTGACAATTTTCTTTAGAAAGAAAGACTATAATGAAAGTGAAATCAAGAAAATATAAAAAAGAACTTTTACCAACATAATAAATCAGAATTATAGATACCATCATGATTTATTATACATAAATATTTGATTTCATGGTATCTATAGCTAAACAGTAAAATCAACAGGATATCTTTTTTATATAAGTTTTATAAGTTGAAAACAATGTCAAGTTTTAGTATACTTATTTTGTATAGAAAAGTGATTTTAAGGTTTTTTAATAAAAGTCATTTTAATAGATTTATATAGGCATATCAGGGGATGATATGCTTTTTTAAAAAGGAGAACTTATGAAAACAGTCTTAAAAAATGGAAATGTGTTTTATCATGGGAAAATTCAGAAACTGGATGTTTTGATAACAGATGAAAAAATTACCGGTATTGGTGAAAATCTCGATGGTGATCAGGTTATTGACTGCAGTCATTTGCTGGTGACACCAGGATTTGTTGATCTTCATGTTCATTTACGTGAACCAGGTTTTGAACATAAAGGAACGATCAAAACAGAAACTTTATCAGCAAAATATGGTGGTTACAGTCATATCGTGGCTATGGCTAATACGAAACCATGTATGGATGATCAGGAGGCTATTGAAGATTTTGCTGAAAGAATCAAAAAAGACAGTGCTGTTCATACTTATACATACAGTGCCATTACAGAAGAACTGAAAGGGGAAAAACTGACTGATTTTAAGACAAACAGTTCGTATGCTGTCGTTAAAGGATTTTCTGATGATGGAAAAGGTGTTCAAAACAGGGAAATGATGGAAAAAGCGATGATTGAAGCTAAAAAATATCATTCAATTATTGTTGCTCACTGTGAAGATGAAAATGAACTGCAGCCAGGAGCGTGTGTCAATCTATCAGAGTTTTCACAAAAGAACGGTCTGGTGGGGATCAATAATGCGTCGGAATATAATCATGCTGTTAGAGATCTCAAACTCACTGAAAAAATTGGTAACAGATATCATATCTGTCATATTTCAACGAAAGAAACTGTGGCAGCTTTAAGAGAATATAAGGCAAAAGGTCTGAAGGTTTCTGGTGAGGCTTGTCCACATCATCTGATTCTGACTGATGAAAATATTAAAAATCTGAATCCAAACTATAAAATGAATCCACCACTTCGTTCAAAAGAAGATCTGGATGCATTGATTGAAGGAATTAAGGACGGAACGGTGACTTGTATCTCGACTGATCATGCACCTCACAGTGAAGAAGAAAAGCAGATGCCAATCGATAAAGCGCCTTTTGGTATTATCGGTAATCAGCATGCTTTCAGTCTGATTTATACTTATCTGGTGAAAAAAGGCATACTGGATCTGGAAACGGTACTGGCTTGCATGACCGTTAATCCGAGTCAAGTCATTGGTTTTGATCATGATCTTGAAGTTGGGAAAATGGCCAATATCGCTATTATTGATTTGGATGAAGAATATACGATTACCAAAGAAAATATTCGTTCAAAAGCTGTGAATACACCTTTTTTGGATACAAAATGCTACGGAATGGTTAAATATCATGTTTTAGATGGGAAAATAGAAAAACTATAGGAGGATTTTATGGCAAATTTTCAGGGAATGATGGAAATAACAAAAATTGTAAATATTGCTGATGATGTTTATGAAATGACTTTAAAAGGTGATGGTGCTCGATATATCACTATGCCAGGACAGTTTATCAACATCAAAATCAATGACACTCTACAGCCATACTTAAGAAGGCCGATGTCGATTTCTGACTATGATGATGAAACGATCGTGATTGTTTTTAAAGTCGTAGGACAGGGAACCAGACTGCTTAAAGAGAAAAAAATCGGGGAAAAACTAGACTGTTTGATTGGTTTAGGAAATGGATTTGAGATTAAAGAAGGCAATGCCTTGCTGATTGGTGGCGGTTTAGGGACACCACCACTCTATAATTTAGGAAAAAAGCTAAAAGAACGTGGGATAAAAATTACGACTGTTTTAGGTTTTAATACCCAGAAAGATGTTTTCTATATTGATAAATTTAAAGAATTTGGAGATGTTCTGATTGCAACAATGGATGGCAGTGTTGGCATGAAAGGAACAGTTATTGATGTTATCGAGCGGGCAGGATTAACCTTTGATCATTATTATACATGTGGTCCAGAACCAATGCTTGATGCCTTGGTTATACATTACCCAGAACATGGACAATTGTCTTTTGAGGCGAGAATGGGTTGTGGTTTTGGAGCGTGTATGGGCTGCTCATGTAAAGTAAAAACAAAACCATATAAACGTATTTGTGTGGAAGGACCGGTATTATTAAGTGAAGAGGTGATTGTCAATGGCTAATTTAAGAGTAAAACTGCCTGGTTTGGATATGAAAAATCCTGTGATTCCGGCATCAGGAACTTTCGGTTTTGGATATGAATTTACCAGATTTTATAACATTAATATTTTAGGAAGTATCATGCTGAAAGGAACAACGCTTGAACCGCGATATGGGAATCCGCTGCCTCGAATTGCAGAAGGGCCTAGTGGCATGCTGAATGCGATTGGTTTGCAGAATCCAGGGGTTGATGCAGTCATGCATGAAGAACTGGAAAAACTGAGACCACATTATCATGATAAAGTCATTGCCAATATTGGTGGCAGCGCTGTGGAAGACTATGTGGAAACGGCCAAAAGAATTTCTCAGCATGATATGGTTGGTGCTTTGGAACTGAATATTTCTTGTCCAAATGTTCACAGTGGTGGTATTCAGTTTGGAACTAATCCTGAAATGGCAGCTGAAGTCACAAGAAAGGTCAAAGAAGTTTCGCAGAAACCTGTTTATGTCAAGCTCTCACCAAATGTCACCGATATCGTTGAAATGGCCAAAGCTGTTGAAGCGGCTGGAGCAGATGGAATTTCTATGATCAACACACTGGTTGGAATGAGATTTCATTTAAAAACCGGGAAGCCAATTATCGCCAATGGAACGGGCGGATATTCAGGACCAGCGATTTTTCCGGTAGCATTGCGAATGGTTCATCAGGTATCAAAAGCGGTATCTATACCAATTATTGGTATGGGAGGAATTTCGTGCGCCCAGGATGTTATCGAAATGATGATTGCAGGAGCAAGTGCCGTAGCCATAGGATGTCAAAACCTTGTTGATCCTTATGCCTGCCAGAAAATTATTATGGATCTGGAAAAAGAACTGGATGACATGGGAATTGCGGATATCAATGATATTGTTGGACTGTCACATCAGTATGAATAGAATATAATAGAGTTATAGAAAGTTTCTTTGATAAGAAACTTTTTCTATGTGCCAACATTGAAATCATGTATAATGTAATGGGAGTGATAGTATGAACTTAGATCAACTTTTAAATAAAAATCAAAAAGAAGCAGCAACCTATCTTGACAGTCATCTGAGAATCATTGCTGGAGCAGGTTCAGGGAAAACAAGGGTCATTACTTATCGAATTGCTTATCTGATTCAGGATGTCGGTATTGATCCCCGTTCTATTTTAGCCATTACTTTTACCAATAAAGCGGCTAACGAAATGAAAGAAAGAGTGAATGATATTGTAGGTATGGCAGGGAACAGTACGTTGATCTGCACGATTCATTCATTTTGTGTACGACTGCTACGTCAGCATATCAATGTATTGAACTATCCAAGCAATTTTACGATCATGGATGAGGAAGATCAGAAATCACTGATCAAAAAGCTTTATAATCAGATGGACATTGATGCCAAAGTTATATCTATAAAAAGTATGATCAATACGATTTCAACATATAAAGTTGCTCGTGTTTCTCCTGAAAGAGCGATCGAACTGGCGGGGAATTTTGCTGGAGAATTAAAGAAGGCAAAAGTCTACCAGGAATATGAAAAATACAAAGAAGATCATTTTCTGCTGGATTTCGATGATCTGCTTTTAAAAGCGGTTTATATTCTTGATCATTATCCGGAAATACTGGAAAAATGGCAAAGAAAATTCCAGTATATTCATGTGGATGAGTTCCAGGATGTAGGCGAAATAGAGTATCATCTTATCCATCTGTTATCAAAATATGCAACGGTCTGTGTAGTGGGCGATCCTGATCAGACTATTTACAGCTTTAGGGGTGCAGATGTTCATTTTATACTGGATTTTGATAAAGACTTTAAACCAAGTCATACGATTATTCTGGATCAGAATTATCGTTCTACCGGCAATATTTTAAATGTGTCGAATAATTTGATCAGAAAGAACAGAAACCGTTTAGAAAAAGAGCTGTATACAAAACAAACAGGTGGCAATGAAGTCATTCACTATCTGGCTAAAAGCGAAGAAGAAGAAGCCAATTGGATTGCAAATCAGATAGAAGATATCGTATCTCAGCAGGAAGGTGTCAATTATCGTGATATTGCTATTTTGTATCGTGCCAACTACTTATCACGTGTGATAGAACAGGTGCTGATCAGGAAAGGTATTGATTATCGTATTTTTGGTGGTTTAAAATTCTTTAATCGTAAAGAAGTCAAGGATGCACTAAGTTATTTACGACTAGTCTGCAGTCAGGAAGATCTGGCATTTGAAAGAATCATTAATGTTCCTTCTCGTGGCATTGGCAAAAAAACCTTGGAAAATATTCAGCTGGTGGCTTTGAATTATCAGATTTCGCTTTATGAAGCTTTGACTTTACATAGTGATGAAATCAGATTATCTAATAAATCGAAAAAGGAAGTCAGAATACTGGTTGAAGCTGTTGAAAAAGCCCGAAACAGTTCATTACCGCTTCATGAAATGTTTGAAAATCTGATTACTGATGTTGGTTATATCGACATGCTGAAAAATGATCTAGAAGATAATCGTATTGATAATATTCATGAACTGCAAAGATCGATTTATGATTTTCAAAGTTCGCATGAAGACACAGCAACTTTAGAAAACTATCTGCAGGATATTTCATTATATACTGATAATGATACCATTGATAATGGTCAGTATGTATCATTGATGTCAATCCATATGGCCAAAGGTCTGGAATTCGATTATGTCTTTGTATTGGGATTGTCAGAGGGAATTTTTCCTAGCTACAAAAGCATTTCAGAAGATGGTGATGATGGTTTGGAAGAAGAGCGTAGACTGGCCTATGTTGCTTTTACCCGTGCTAAAAAACAGCTTTATCTTTCTGACAGTGAAGGTTTCAGCTTTGTGACTGATTCACCTAAGATTTCCAGTCGTTTCATTGATGAAGTGGGGAAAGATGGCATAATTCATAAAGGACAGCGACCACGTTATAAAACTAATGATTTTATTAATACTTTACCAAGCAAAGAAGAACTGATAGGTGATAATCATGTTGATGACTGGAAAATTGGTGATCTGGTTCATCATGATGTCTTTGGCAAGGGTGTTGTTGTCAAAGTTAATAAGAATATCCTGGATATCGCCTTTGAACTACCTGTTGGACTAAAATCACTGATGGCAAATCATAAAGCATTAAAACGTTTGACGAATTAACAGGTATGAAGATGATGAAAATTCATCAGCTTCATACTTTTTTTATAAAAAATCATTTTTATGAATGGATATAACTGGCTGATTCGTATTATAGATGAAAAGAGAAACAGGAGGGAAAATTATGAAAAAAATAATATTTATTGCAAGTGCTTTTATCTTCATATGTATGATGACGACAACAGGTATTTTTGCTGACAGTCAAAACAGCGTCACTGATCAAATCAGTCAGGAAAAGATTAGTACAGCAGAAAATGCTTTCACTGATAATGATGAAAACAGTGTAACTGCTGATAATAGTCAGAACACGAATAATGCCTGCTATCAACAGAATTATGTAGACAGCAACAATGACGGAATCTGTGATCATTATGATGAAAATCAATGCCAGAATAACACTGGCAACTGTCAGCAGACAAACTGCAATAATTATTGTGATCAGGATCATGACGGTGTCTGCGACCGTTATCAGGATCGTGACTGTGCTCAAGATGGAATCGGTCAACATAACCATCATCATGGTGGGAGATGATAGATTTTCATGCGAAGTGAAAAAGATGTCTTGCAGGCCATCGATGAGTATGCGGATACAGTTTATCGATTATGCTTTTTGTATCTGAAAAACAAAGCAGATACTGAAGATATTTTTCAGACTGTTTTTATGAAATATGCGATCAGCCAGCGTCAATTTGAAACGAAAGAACATGAAAAAGCCTGGATAATCAGAGTCACTATCAATGAATGTAAAGATTTGCTGAAAAAATTCTTTTATCAAAAAACAGTATCGTTGGATGATATTGCTGAAAAGTCATATTGTTCACAAGATGATCATCATGAGATACTGGAAGCGGTTCTGCAATTACCAGAAAAATACCGAAATGTTATTTATTTGCATTATTATGAAGGATATACAGCTCCTCAAATCAGCAAGATTATGAAAAAAAACGTGAATACAGTCTATACTTTGTTAACAAGAGCGAAGAAGCTGTTAAAGGAAAAACTGGGAGGTGATATCTATGAATGATAAAATAAGAGCTGCTTTTGATGCAGTCAATGCCGATGGTCAACTTAAGGGAAAAACAAAAGATTATATTTCTGTACAATATCAAAAAAGACATCGAACGAAACCATTTTATTATAAAGTCAGATATATATCAGTGCTATCAGCTTGTGTGGTCTTTTTACTGATCAGTTTCATAGGTTATCGCTTCTACAATACGGCGACATCAATTGTCAGTATTGATATTAATCCATCTTTAGAATTAAGTATCAATTATTTTAATCAGGTCATTGATGTAGAGGGATATAATGAAGATGGAATTGAATTGGCTGATTCATTAGATATTTTGTACTGTCATTATGATGTGGCTATTGACGAGATCTTAAACAGTGAGACTGTTCAACAGTGTATGGCTAATGATGAATTCTTATCGATCGCAGTGATTGGTGATCGGACACAGCAAAGTGAAGAAATTGTTCAATATGTCAACAATTGTCATCACTATCAAAATTCTGACTGCTATACCCTGACAAAAGATGAAGTTGAAGAAGCTCATAGCGTCGGTTTGTCTTACGGCAAATATCTGCTGTATCAGCAGATTGCGGCTGTCAGTGATGCATATACTCCTGAAGAGATTCAAAACATGACAATGAAAGAAATCAGGGAACTGATGGAACAGCTCGGTTTGTCATATGAACATCATCAGGAAACGCAAGATGATCATGAAGGTCATGAAGAAAATAATGGTCAGAAACATCATCATAATAATGGCAATAACTAAAACAGGAGCAACTGATGTATCCCTAGTCAAGTAGACAAAGTAAATATTTAAAAATCTCATCGATCAACAACCCATTCCAATCTGGTTTGGGTTGTTTTTTATTTCTTTTATAATATTTTCTTTTTGTCTCATTTTCTTTGCTTTAATTTCATT
>CASETM010000078.1 GCA_949290865.1 uncultured Bacillota bacterium | reverse complement strand
TCCTGACCAATGATCTTTCTGATTTCCTTCATGTGGGCAAAGAAGTCCTTTGGACTGGTGGCCTTGACGATCGATGGATTGCTCGTTACGCCCACGATTGGCATATGATCTACGGCATCCTTGATTTCTTCTATGTTAACTGTATCTATAATAAATTCCATTGTTATTCTCCTTATAATGTCTGTTCTGTTCTTCCAATAATATCATCCTGTGTTGCTTTTGATAACACATTAAAGAATGCTGAATATCCGGCAACACGAACGATCAAATCTTTATGTTTTTCTGGATGCTTCTGCGCATCGATCAGTGTATCTCGTGAAACAACGTTATACTGTACATGATAGCCGTCAAGTCTGTTAAAGAAAGTACGGATGATCATTTCCAGTTTCTGCTTGTTTTCTTCCGTTGACAACATCGTTGGTGTTACTTTCTGATTCAATAGAACACCACCAGTAATTTCATGTGTTGGCAGTTTTGAAACTGATTTGAAAACAGCAGTTGGTCCATTTTTGTCACAGCTGTGTGCAGGTGAACATCCTTCTGCCAATGGTGTTCTCGCTTTTCGACCATCAGGTGTCGCCATTGTTCCATATCCCTGACCCACATTTGCAGAAATACTTGAAGTTCCAGCATAACGCATACCACCGATTGGTCCTCGACCATAACGGGTATTTGGATATTTTTTCATTTCATCAATATAAGTATTGTAAACATCGACAACCAGCTGATCGACATAGTCATTGTCATTTCCATATTTTGGCGCATCATTAATCAGCATATTTTGAATTTTCTGATTTGCAGGACTCGTGTAATCATCTAATATAGCATCCCATAATTGCTGTGGAGTGATCTTCTTTTCTTCAAAGACCAGCTTTTTAATGGCAGCCAGACTGTCTGCCATATTGGCAATACCAACCTGCAGTCCTGAAATAAAGTCATAGACAGCCCCACCTTCCTTGATGGTTTTTCCTCTGCCCAGGCAGTCTTCTGTCAATGTCGAACAAAGAATATCTGGGACATCTCTTTCCAAAGCCAAATCAATCGCATTTTCAACAATAACAGACATTCTTGTCAGTTCACGCATAGCCTGATCAACAGCATCTTTTAGCTGCTGATAAGATGTCATGTCTTTGAAATAACCGCATCCTTTGACAAAGCGTTTTCCCGAAGTCATATCAACACCATTATTCATCGCAATCAGTAAAATGCGAGGGAAATTCATGTATGACATACCTGTACAGCGATATCCCCATTTTCCTGGCACTGCTGTTTCTACACATCCAATCGCTGAATAATTATAGGCATCTTCTTCTTTGACACCTTTTTCAATAAATGATGGAATGATCACTTCATCGGAATTGAAGGCTGGCATTCCAGTTCCCAACTTCATAACTTCGATTGCTTCATCCAGAAATTCTTTAGACAGATGACGATGATATCTGACTGTTAAATTAGGCTGTGGCAGACGAGTCTGTGCAATTGATCTTAAAACCAGAAATGATAATAAGTTGACTGCATCTTTTTTATCTGGTGTCTGTCCACCAATTGTTACATTCTGATACATTGGACTTCCCGCACTGCTGAAGGTATGTGCCTGACTTCTGACCTTATTGATCGTTAATGTTTTGATCCATAAGTTTGTCAGCAGCTCAACTGCCTGATCTTCAGTGATGATTCCTTCATCAAGATCATGACGAAGATAAGGATACATAAACTGATCAAAGCGCCCATATGACAGAGAATGTCCATTTGATTCGATCTGCAGGATCAGCTGAATAAACCATGTTGACTGAATCGCTTCATGGAATGTTTCTGCTGGATGATAAGGCACTTTCGCACAGATACGAGAAATTTCCAGCAGTTCTTCTTTTCTGCTGCCATCAGCTGTTTCGGCTTTTTCTTTAGCCAGCAGTGAAAATCTTTCAGCAAATGTTTTTACTGCCTGAATCGTAATGATCACAGCTTTATAGAACTGATATTTATCAATATTTTCAGGAACACACAGATCCAGGTCAGCTTTCAGTTTCTTCGCTCTTTCTTCATATCCGACCAGACCAATCTGCAGCATTTTCTGATAGTCAACAGCCAGATGAGCATCTCCAGAATTCAGTTTTCCTTCCATGCCAAAGAATCCTGTTTCCATATAGACGCTGACTTCATCTGGTAGCAAAGCTCCACCTTTGGCTCTTAAATTATTATTTTCCCAGAATGGGGCAATATCTCTAAGCTGCTGCTTTGTTTCTTCAGTAATATAGAAAACATCACCATCTCTTTTTTCAAACAGATCCAGCTCATTCATCACGAATTCCAATGTATATTCTGGAAAGATAGGAGCATCACAGTTTGAAGAAGCCTGATTTCCAACGATCAGAGTTTCATCTTCAATATAGATTGGCATTTTTTCCAGAATATTTTTTAACATCAGCGCTCTTTTCATTACTGCCGGCTGATGCATATTTTCTTTATAGGCTTCAGTGCATAAAATAGCACGAGTAGCATCAATGTAAGGTAATTCATTTAAAACTTTTTCACGGAACTGATTCATTCGTGGTGTCAGATCACCAAAATGTTCAACATTTTTCATCATCTTTTCTCCTTATCTTTCATTTGAAACTTATGTGACTTTTATTTTCAATATTATCTTATCATATAAATCATATAAGTCAATATTTTCTTTCATAAAAAGATATATTATCTTTCATTCGTAAGTTGTATATTTACATTTCTCTATCGATATGATAAAATGATGACAATAAAGGAGATGAGCAAAGTGTGTAAAGGAATCACATTTAATATACAGAAATTCAGTATCCATGATGGACCAGGAATAAGAACAACCGTTTTCCTCAAAGGCTGTCCCTTAAAATGTCAGTGGTGTTCCAATCCAGAATCACAACTGGAAAAAATCCAGATTCTCTGCGATCATGACAAATGCCTGAAATGTCAGACCTGTTTAAGGAACTGTCCGGTCCAGGCAATCTATTTTGAAGATCAGAAAATCAAATTTCATTTTGACCGCTGTATTGGCTGTCTACAATGTGTTGATATGTGTCCGGTTGATGCTCTGTCAAATGAAGGAGAATATCAAAGCGTTGACGAAATCGTAGCTGTCTGTAAACAGGACATGGATTTCTACGAAGAATCAAATGGTGGTGTAACAATCTCTGGTGGTGAAGGTATGTCTCAGCCACTGTTTTTAAAGAAACTGATCGCCGCCTTGAAAAAAGAAAATATTCATATTGCGATTGAAACAACTGGGTATATCGCTGAAAATATTTTCCAGGATCTGGCTAAACAGTTTGATCTGCTGCTGTTTGATGTTAAACATTATGACCGCAGCAGGCATTTTGAATATACCGGTGTGTATAACGATCTGATCATTACCAATCTGAAATGGGCAATTGCTCAAGGAATTGAAGTCTTGCCAAGAATCCCAGTTATTCCTGGTTTCAATGATACATTAGATGATGCCCGTCAGCTGGCCGAGCTGTTAAAAGAAGTCAACGCATCAAGAGTTCAGCTGCTGCCTTTCCATCAGTTTGGTGAAAAAAAATACACTTTATTGATCAAAGAATATAAATATAAAAACGTTGAGATGCTTCATCCTGAAGATCTTAAAGATTACCAGCAGGAATTCATCAAAAAAGGATTAGACTGTTTCATCTAATCCTTTTTATTTAGCTTTGAAGACATCGATATGATAGTCTTGTAAAAGCTGTTCCTTATCAGCATTTATGTGATCATCAGTATATAAAGTATCGACTTCAGACAGTGACAGCAGTTTGACCGTCCCTTTCTGATCAAATTTGGATGATTCACTGACGATAATGACATGATTAGCCTGTTTTGCCATATCTCTAACCACTTCACAGCGCATAAAGTCATTGCCTGTAAAGCCAGAATCAGCCGAAAAGCCATCAATACCAATAAACAGCTTGTCAACAAAGAAAACCTCTGCTCCTTTTCTCGTCAGCGGTCCCACCATAACCTGTGCTTCATTTTGATATTCACCACCAAGCAGTATAATTTTCACATTTCCTGTTTTACGAATATAATCAGCAATAAATGCAGAATTTGTGATAATAGTCACATCTTTTTTCGTCTGTGCAATCTCTAGTGCCAGTAAAGCACAGCATGAACCGGATTCAATCATGACGGTTTCGCCATTTTCGATGTCCTTTACAGCCATCTTCGCTATTTTCTGTTTGATATCATAGTGATAAGCCAGTCTCTGATTAATATCATCACTGTCATTCAAGCGCGCAAAGCCATGAACTCTCACGACCAGACCACTCGCCTCCAGCATATCAAGATCTTTTCTGATCGTCACCTGAGAAACATTCAGCAGTTTCGAAAGCATCGAAACTTCCATTTTCTTTTCTTTTGCCAGAATCGCTAATATCTTATTATGTCTTTCATTCATAACTTTCACCACTTTCATATTGTTACTTTACCATAAAAATATCTTTTCGACAACTCCATCATAAAAACAAGGGCAAAACCCTTGTTTCATTTGAACGTTCTGTCAGTCATCAGTTGACTTCATCCATGCCATCTTCTGGTAACACATTTAAAAAACGCATTGCCAGAATAATGGCAAAAATACCTGCAAAAGCATAAGCCAATGGCAACGCCAGCTCAATACCCGTTAATCCCAAAAAAGGCGGCAGTATAAACAGCAAAGGAATAAAGATGAAACCACTTTGCATACAGGCAATCAATAATGCTCTGCCACTTTTGCCAATACTCTGGAATAGCATGCTGCCAATGGCAGATAAAGGTAAGATTGGTAAAAAGATACATAGATAACGCAATGCATCCTGTCCTATAGAAACAACATGATAATCGTCTCTGAAAAGTTCGATGACATCTGCCGAAAAGACAAAACAGATCGCACACATTACGATCAGTACGCATATTCCCAGTCTAACCGTCAGCCAGAAACCTTCCTTGACACGTTTGTACTTTTTGGCTCCATAGTTAAAGGCGCAGACTGGCTGATAACCCTGTCCTAAGCCTAATGCACAGCTAAAAAGTAAATTTCCACACCTGGAAACAATGCTCATGGCTGCAATCGCTTCGTCACCATAAACTGCTGCAACATTATTCAAGACACTGGTTGACAGACTGTTAAGCCCCTGTCTGATCAGACTTGGGAATCCAGTAATCATAATATTAGCAATATCATAAAAATGATGACTGACATATTTTAAATTTATTTTTGTGACTGTTTTATCAGTCAGAAATGGCATCATCAGAATCAGCATGCTCAGATATTGCGAGATCGCAGTAGATAATCCTGCACCCGATGTCTTCATGCCAAAGGTAAAAATCAAAACCGGATCCAAAAATAAATTTAAAATACCACCAAACGTAAGACCAATCATCGCAAACGTTGCTTTTCCCTCATATCTTAAAATATTATTTAAAACACAGGATACTGTCATGGCTGGACCTGATAACAGGATATAAAAACCATAGGCTTTGGCATCGTTTAAAATCGTTGGTGTACTGCCCAGCAGCTTCATCAGTGGTTCAATAAAAACCAGTCCTAAAAAGGAAATAACCACGCCAAAGATCAACGCCAGAAAAAAGCTCGTCGAACAGAACATCTTGGCAATATCAATTCTTTTCTGACCAAGATTTCGACTGATATTGCTGCCGGCACCATGGCCAAACATAAAACCAAAAGCCTGAAAAATCGCCATCAGTGCAAAGACGATCCCGGTTGCACCACTAGCTGCCACTGAAATCTTGGATACGAAATAAGTATCTCCCATATTATAGATATTTGTGATCAGCATCGATATTGTTGTTGGCACTGATAATGACAAAACCAGTTTCCATATCGGTGTATTGATCATTCGATTATACTGTTCATCTTCAATTGTTTTCATCATTCACCACCCCCTCACTCATTATAGCACTCACCGCAAAGTTTGACATATATTTCTTAAATATGAAAAAAAGCTGCATTGCTGTGCAGCCTTTTAATCAGCTAAATCAGTTTTAAATACTTAAATGCATTGTACAGACCATCATCATTGACATCTGTCGTTACATAATCTGCAGCCGCCTTGATTTCTGGTCCTCCGTTACCCATTGCCACATTATAGGCGCACAACTCAAACATGGACAGATCAATCTTGGCATCTCCAAAAGAAATCGTATCTTTGGCATCTGCATGCAGATATTTCAATAATGCTTCGATTGCTGTCTTTTTGGTAATACCTGCTGGACCTAAATCACCAAACAGTGCCAATTCTCCTTTTCCACCCCAGGTATTGGCTTCCAATTCTGGGAATTCTATTTTTGAATCCAGATGATCCTGATAATCACTTAAAATAAAACTGATCTTATTGACATCATCACGGTATAGATCTTCACCCTTTAAAGGGATAAAACTGTTGATAAAACTGTTTGCTGATGCTGTCGCTTTTGACAGATCAGCCCCTTTTCCCTGCGCATATTTAACCATTGTTGCTGGTCCCTGTTCCAGCATATAGTCATTACAGTACATTCCACTGTTTGCTTCCAGATAAAAACCTAAATGTCTTTCATTGCACCAGTCAACGATATGCTTAACTTCATCTTTGCTTAACCCCTGATGCAAAACAACATGACCATTATCTTCAACATAGGCACCATTGCCACCAATCATTCCATCCAGCTCACATAAATCACGCTGTTCAATTTCAGCTTTCGAACATCCTGTACAGATGTAGACCTTATGTCCGTTTGCTCTCGCCATATCAACGGCTTTTGCGGCGCTCGCTGGACACTTTGCATCATAATCGATCAAAGTTCCATCAACATCCAAAAATATTATTTTTCCCATATATTTCTCCTTTAAAAATCCTTATTTCTATTATAATAACAATTCCTGAAAAAAGCAATTTTCCCTCTAACATTTAATCATCATATCAATGATTTCCTTATTGGTTTCTTTCATTCCTTCTTTTCCCAAACGTCCAACATTTCTGATCGTAGCTTCAACACCTTTGGTAATGATACCATCTCCTGCATAGAACTGCTGTCCATTCTTAAACATTTCATAGCCAAGGATTCCCGCATCAACCGCACTGGCTATTTTCCCAGCACATGAAGCCTTGGCACCATCACAGATAATTCCTGAAACAATCGCTAAGGCATTGACAACCGTATGAATCACATCTTCATAATTACCACCACTTAAAAAGGCAATTCCGGCTCCTGCTGCCGCCCCGGCATTAACAGCCCCACAATAGGCTGATAAACGCCCGATTCCTGTTTTCTGATGGATGGCAACAAGATTAGAAAGTGCAAGAGCCTGATAAAGCTGCTTTTCACTGGATTGAAGATGTCTGGCATAGACAATGACCGGTACAGAACAGGTCATTCCCTGATTCCCACTGCCTGAATTAATGATGACTGGCAGTTCACAGCCGTTCATTCGTGCGTCTGATCCTGCTGCCGCCATTGCTTTTGCTTTAAATTTCACGTCTTCTCCGTAGGTTTTCAAAATAACTTTCCCAATATTGGCCCCATAATTGCCATTTAGGCCTTCCTGAGCAATCGCCATATTGTATTTCATCTGACGATCAATGATATCCTTGATATCATTTTCATCTAAACATTGAATAAATTCCCAGATATCTTTCATATTTAAAAGATTACGATCAGCTGATACTTCTTCACCGGCTGATAAAAGTGGCTGTTCAAATATCTTTTCTCCATTTTTTTCAATCAGAACAATATTGGTATGATAATTGACAATCCTTACTCTAGCATAATCATTCTGATGATAAACAGTAACGATAATTTCAAAAACCAGACCATGATCTATATGTTCAACAATGATTTCCCTGTTTTCCAGAAAAGATTTCATCTGGTCGATCTGTTCATCATTGACCCTGGCAATCACTTCCAGCTGTTTACTGGCATCACCGGCAATGATTCCCGCAGTTGCAGCGGCAGGTATCCCTTTTAAATGTTTGGTATTAGGGACAATGACACTTTTTACATTTTTGATGATACTGCCACTGGCTTCGATCTTTACGCAGTCGGGAAGACATCCCAGGATTTCTCTAGCTTTCGCAGCAGCATAGGCAATAGCGATCGGTTCCGTACAGCCCATAGCTGGAATCAGTTCTTCTTTTAAAATATGTATATAAGTCTGATATAAATGATCTCCTTTTTTCATCTTTCTATCCTCTATTATTCTCCAAATTCCTGAGCACATTTCTTTAACATATCAATGATTGGCAACTGATATGGACATCTGGTCTGGCAGGCTCCACAGGCAATACATGCTGATGCCTTGACATCTAAAGAGGCATAACGTTCTCTGGCCCATTTTTCCAGATTATATCTTTCCAAATAGCCAGCAAACAGGAAAACATTTGGTATTGAAATACCAACGGTACAGGGAGCACAGTAATTGCATCTTCGACAGAACTGACTGCCTAGCTGTTTCTGAATAGTCTGGATCTGTTTAAGTTCCTGATCACTCAGTTCACGATGATCGAGACAGGCCTGAATATTCTGATCAATTTCACTTTCTTCAGCCATACCTGGAATTACAATTGTCACATCATCGTTGGCACAAATATAGCGCAATGCTAATGTCGCATCTTCAATAGCTCCACCAGCTAAAGGTTTCATGTCAATAAAACCAATATTTTTTTCACGACACTGTTTGATCAGCTCGGCTCCCTGCTCTTCAACAAGATTATACGGGAACATGATCGTTTCCACCCAGTCATACTGCAAAGCACGTTCAAAAACCTCAACCGAATGTGCTGTCAACCCAATATGACCAATAACTCCTTTTTCTTTTGCTGCAAGCAGTGCCTCCAGGGCACCACCTTCGCCAATGACCGTATCCAGCTGTTCCATATTAGGATTATGAACCTGATACAGATCAATATAATCCGTTCTCAATGCTTCCATACTGGTCTGGATATCCTTTTCCATCAGTTCTCTAGTACGTGACATGCTTTTGGTAGCCAGAATAAATCGATCTCGCATTCCTTCTAAAGCATAGCCAATATATGCTTCACTGACCGTATAGCCTTTGGCAGTATCAATATAATTAATTCCTTCATCTGCCAGTTTCAGCATCAGTTTTTTCGCTTTTTCCTGATCAACTCTTTGAATAGGAATTCCTCCAAAACCAATTCGCGAGACTTTCATTCCGGTTTTTCCTAATTCTCTATATTCCATAACCTTCTCCTTTATTTCCACATCTCTTAAACAAATTATAACGAATAACATCAGCAAATACAATTCCACAAAAAAACTTCCAGTCCTTAGACCAGAAGCCTTTATCCAGTAATCTGCCTTTTCTTTGTGACAGCATTATTGATCATGATAAAAATAACCATGAACCCGACAAGAACAGCCATGTTCACGAAAACCGGTTGCAAAGTCACACTGTTAAGCACACTGGCATCCTTGAGTACCTCATTGGTATTGACAAACCAGTAAGACGGTAACAGATGAGCAATCTTTAATACAAGATCCGGTAACAGCGAAGCCGGAACAAAAACGCCAGAAAGAAACGCCGATCCCAAAGCTATGACATTGGCGATCCCGCTTACCACATTTTTATCATTGATCAAAGTACTCAGCATCAATGATATCGTTAATGAACAGAGAGAAAACAGCAACAGATTACAACAATAAAGCAGACCTTTTACACTCATCATTTCATTTCCTGTCAGAATTACAGAAACGATAACATAAAACACCCACAAAGCCAGGGCATATAATCCATTGGCCAGTAACAGCTGACAATTATAGGACTGATATGATAATGGTGTAATAATCGTTCTTTTTTGCGTGTTTTTATTTTTAAAGCTGGTCATGATCAGACAAACAATAAAAACTATACACGCCATAATCGAATAACTGGCAAAATTAAAATAATATGCTGCCTGAGAAGTATCCGCCTGATTTTCCACTATCTCGATCGTTGTCTCCGTTTCTAAAACCTGATCCATACTTTCTATAATTTCATTTTCTGTCGTCAAATTCTGAACCGTCACGTTTTGAATCTGCAGATACCTTTCTAGAATTCTTTCAGTTAAACTGGCAGCATAATCACCAGTTGATTTGATATCCAAGACAGGATTTTTACCAGCCAGAACATCCTGATGATAATTTTCTGGGATATAGATAATATAATGGACATCACGATAAAAAATCGCATCATCTATCTGCTGTTCATCACTCAATGAGACAACTGTACAGTTATCTTGAAGATAGCTGATCAGATGTTCTGTCATTCCTTTTTCCTCATCATTATTGACTATGCAGATATCAGGCTTTTGCGGTGAAAAAGACATGCTTTCTTCATTGGAACGCATATTCCAGATACCAAAGAACAGCAGGATCGCTGTATAAAGCAAAATCGTACCTTTATATCTTTTTAGGATTTTAAAATAGGTTTTAAAGACTGTCATATCTCGTCCTCCTCATTACCAAAGCCGAAATACCAATAATGATTACCGAAAAAATCAGCAGGCTGACAAGATCAAAATAAAACCGGTCAAAAGTATCATAATAATATAACGCATACAGACCATCTGTAATCATTCCTACCGGATTTATTCGATTCAAAACAGGAAAAGTCGTATCAACCGTATATTTCATCGTAATCCCCATCATTCCTGATAGAAACGAACCAGCCATAGTTATAGCTAGCATGATCACCGTCTTGGCATTTTCATTTGCGTGAGTTAAACACGAAACACCAATACCTAATGCCAGTCCCGCCAATGATCCTGCCAATGAAAGAACAATGATCTGCGGCAAATGATTGCCATAATCGACATTTAATACAAAAATCGTATAGACATACAAAATCAGCAGACCACACAGCTGAATCATATAACTGGCCAACAGACACCCTAAGATCATCTTCAGTTTGGTTAAAGGCGCAATGGCATTTCTTTTCCCTAAACTGCTCATATTAGCCAGTTCATTCAGCAATGCCTTTTTCACAAACAGTCCGCCATAAAGACATGCCATCGCAATCAGACTGTAGAATTCTATCATTGTATAGCTCAAATTTTTATGCGTGATATTATTAAATGCTATATTCTCATGAAGTATGTCCTGAATATTTTGATAGAACTGTTCATAATCAAAGGACTCCTGTCTAGAAACATTGACAGCAGCCACCGTATTGACCAGTTGGATCTGACTTTCAATTTCATCCACAACCTGTTTCAGTATCGTTTCATTGATACCATTGCTGCGAATATAAATGACTGGTTTCTGTTTTGAAAGCTGCAGATATCCTGATATTTCCTGATTTTCCAGTAATTGCTGTGCTTCTTTTTGACTGGTATATACAATATCAAAAAGACAGTCGTTCTGATTCTTTTGACTTAACTGCTGAAAAACTTTCTGATAGTTTTCATTACCTTTCCACTCTTCATTATCAACGATCGCTATATCAATAATATCCAGCACTTCTCCCTTTTCAATATCCGCAAAAGCCATCATGAAAAAAGTTCCTAAAAGCAAAGGAAAGACAAAAGTCCAGAAAATCAGCATCTTGTCCCTTCCTAGAATCTTTAACGTATAAATCAGTTTATGTACGATCATCAGTCTCTCAGTTCCTTTCCTGTCAGTTCCAGAAAAACATCATTCAGTGATGGTCTCTGCAAAAAAATCTTATGACAGACAATATGTCGTTCATGAAAAAAATCAATCAGCCTTGTCAAATGATCATCGCCCTGACAGTATGTCAGTGTCAGCAGTGAATTTTCATAGCTGACACTTTCAATATCCTGCCAACTGATAAATTCATCAATGATCTTCTGATCAAGTTCATATATTTCCACGGTGATCTTTTCAGCAGTATGAACCCGTTCCTTCAGCTCATCAGCAGTCCCCGATGCAATGATTTTTCCTTTATCAATGATCAGGATACGATCGCAGAGAATTTCCGCTTCCTCCATATAATGTGTTGTATAAATTATCGTTGCCCCTTGATTTCTTAATGTCCTGATACCTTCCAGTATATTATTTCTGCTTTGAGGATCGACTGCAACCGTAGGTTCATCAAAAAAAATCAGTTTTGGCTTATGCGCTATACCACAGGCAATATTCAGTCTCCTTAACAGCCCTCCTGATAGTTCTTTAGGATAAAAGTCAATATATTTTTCCAAACCAGTCAGCTGCAAAGCATCTGCGATATATGAAGCCCTTGTTTTTTTATTTCTCACATAAAGTCCGCAGAAATAATCAATGTTCTCATAAACTGTCAGTTCTTCAAAGACAGCCACATCCTGAAAAACAACGCCAATATTCTGCTTAATATCATAGGCATCAGATCTCATCTCTTTACCAAAGACCGTTATTGAACCACCCTGAAAACTAAGCAGTGATAAAATGCAGCTGATCGTTGTTGATTTTCCCGATCCATTAGGTCCCAGCAATCCTAAAATTTCTCCCCGATAAACATCAAAAGACAAATCATCGATGGCTCGCAGCTGCCCATAATCTTTTCTTAAGTTTCTAATCTCAATGATCTTTTCCATATTATTCTTTCAAATCCCCTTTTTTTGATATCTGCTGAGGAGAATGCTGTTTCTGCTGTTCCAGCAAAACCAATGCTTTAAATTCGTCACTGAGCAGCTTATCAATTTCCTCATCAGTAAAACGAATGGTTTTATTAGCAGCCAGCGAAGCAATGCCATGAGTAAAAAACCACATTTTATAATGAAGTGCTGGTATCTTTTTTTGATCAACATCAGCAATATTTAAAATTCCCATTTCAATCTGTTTGAAATCAGGAAAGATATCCTGGACAAAACCTTGAAAAGTCTTGCCTGTCTGTGACATGAAAAGCGTTTCAAACAGTTTCGGTTCATTCTGCGCAAAGCGAATATAGTTGCATCCCATGCTTTTATATGGCTGTTTGTGATCATCATATGACAGGACTTCTTCAATAAACCTTTTATATACCATCGAAACAGCTTCTTTTTTAAGTTCTTCCATATTATGAAAGTTAGAGAAAACAGGCTGTACCGAACAATGCAGTTCTTTAGCTATTCTACGGGCATTGACTGCATCCATTCCATCTATACGCATGATTTCATAAGTTGCTTTCAAAATATCCGTTTTCTTTATTTTTATTTTTGGTGGCATTTTTTCCTCCTACGCTTTATATAACTATTGTAATATAACTAATGTTATATGTCAAAACATAAAAAAAGATAGTTAGACTATCTTTTAATATTCACCTCTTTGATGAAATTCTTTTTTGTTGCCTGTGATTTGATGTCTTTCTTTTAATTTATTCTGAATATCTTCCAGCTTGATATTTCTATCGTTCATCAAAACAAAGACATGAAACAGCAGATCAGAAATTTCACCAATCAGTTCTTCTTTATTATTATTTTTCGCTGCAATAATTGTTTCACTGGCTTCTTCCCCAACTTTTTTACAGATCTTATCTACACCTTCATTCAGCAGATAATTAGTATATGATTTTTCTTTAGGATTGATTCTGCGATCAGCTATTGTTTTTTCCAGTTCAAAAAAGATATCGCAACTGTCAAACGGATCAACTTCGTTAAAGAAACATGAATAGGCGCCTGTATGACAGGCTACTCCAGTCTGTTTAACATAAATCAGCAACGTATCCAGATCACAGTCAAGATACATTCCTTTTATATCCTGAAAATGTCCTGATTCTTCACCTTTATGCCACAGTTTCTGTCTGCTTCTTGAATAGAATATTGTCTGCTTGATTTCCAGCATTTTATCATAAGCTTCCTCATTGACATATGCCAGCATCAAAACTTCCTTTGTCTGATAATCCTGAACGATTGCAGGAATCAGTTCCATTTTTTTAAAATCCGGTCTCATTAAAAAGCTCTCCTTACATTAATATGATGTTTTCTGCATTCCTCACGAACTTCTTCTACAGTGGCCTCATTGAAATGGAATAACGATGCCACCAGTGCTGCATCAACATTCGTTTTTTCAAAGACATCAATAATATCCTGAATGCTGCCACAACCTCCTGAAGCAATGACAGGAATATCTACTGCCTCACAGACAGCATTTAACATCTCGATATCATATCCGGCTTTGGTCCCGTCAGCATCCATAGAAGTCAAAAGGACTTCCCCAGCTCCCAGCTGCTGACACTGGGTCACCCATTCGATCAAATCAACGCCTGTATTCTCTCTGCCCCCTTTGACATAGACATCCCAGCCACTTTGATCATCTCTTTTCTTGGCATCAATGGCAATGACAACACATTGCACTCCAAATTCATCTGCAGCTTCTTTGATCAGCTGAGGATTGGCTAATGCAGCTGAATTAACAGAAACTTTATCGGCTCCGGCAGCCAGGATCATACGAAAATCATTAATTGTTCTGATCCCACCTCCAACCGCTAAAGGAATCGTCAGTTCAGAGGCCCCTCGTTCAATCAAATCTTTGATAATATCTCTGTTTTCATAGGAAGCAGTAATATCTAAAAAAACCACCTCGTCAGCACACTGCAGGTCATATCTTTTGGCCAGTTCGATGGGATCTCCAACTTCCTTCAGTCCCACGAAATTGACACCTTTGACAACTTTTCCATCTTTGATATCTAAACAGGGGATGATTCGTTTTGTAAGCATGTGATCGTCTCCTTTAAATCAATTTTCTTTTCATAATAAGCTTTGCCAACGATACAGGCATAATAGCCTTTGTCATGAACTTCTTTGACATTAGCAAAATCTTTGATTCCACCTGAAACAACAAAATCTATATGGGAAACTTTTTTGATTGCATCATACATTTCAAAATTCGGCCCCGTCAGCGTTCCGTCTTTGGAAATATCCGTAGCGACAATATATCTGACACCAATAGATTCCAGATATTGGATAAAATCCAGATAAGGTGTCTGGCTTGTTTCCAGCCAGCCAGAAGTTGAGACAAAACCATCTTTGACATCAACACCAACAACAATTCTCTCGCCACCGTATTTTTGTAAAGCTGCCTTTAAAAATGCCTGATCCTGCAAAGCCGCTGTTCCCAGGATCACGCGGTCGATACCAACCTGTGTCAAATACAGATCAACTGTTTTCATATTGCGAATACCGCCACCAAGTTCTATTTTCATGGATGTATGCTTTCTGATTTTCTCGATCGTTTCCAGATTGATGGCTGCACCATCTTTAGCACCATCCAGATCAACAACATGCAACATTTTCGCACCAGCCTGTTCAAACGTTTCTGCCAGCTGTTCAGGATGATCGCTGTATATTGTTTGCTGTTGATAATCACCTTTATATAAACGTACGGCCTGACCATCTTTTAAATCAATTGCAGGTATAACTAACATGTTATCATCTCCTTAAACGCTAATAAAATCTTCTGACCAACAGATCCGGATTTTTCCGGATGAAACTGACAGCCAATCACATGACCATTGCCAACCAGGGCAGTCACTTTGGTTTCTCCATAATCCGTATAGGCAATCAGCTGTTCTTCAGGACAATACGCCATATATGAATGAACAAAATAAACATCATCATTTTCATGGATGTATTTTAAAACAGGATGATCCTTTGCAAAATGAAGCTGATTCCAGCCCATATGTGGAACTTTTTCTTCAATATCCATGTATTTCACCGTTCCCGGAATAAAACCTAAACCTGCTGTTTCTTTCACTTCATAGCCTTTTTCAAACAGGATCTGCATGCCTAGACAGATGCCTAAAATTGGAATACCGGCCGCTTTTCTTTCCTTTAAAATATCAATCAGATCATATTTTCTTAAATTTTCCATAGCAACCGGGAAAGTTCCTACCCCCGGCAAAACGATGCCTTCAGCCTGACGAATGACATCATGATCTCTGGAAACAACAGTTTCCACACCGATTCTGGCAAAAGCGCCAATTACGCTTTTTAAATTGCCTACGTTATAATCTATAATAACAATCATTTTACAGGACTCCTTTTGAAGAAATGATTTTATCTTTATTTTTTGAATCAATTGCCACTGCCTGTTTCAAGGCACGGGCAAAAGCTTTAAAACAGGCTTCAATAATATGATGAACATTTTGACCATATGCCTCATTCATATGTAAGGTTGCGTTCATCTGAAATGCAACCGCTCTAAAAAATTCCTCTGTCATTTCTGCTTCATAGTTTCCTAAAACCACTTTAGGAATATCAACATTAAAAACCAGAAATGATCGTCCAGAAATATCTAAATCAACTTTCACCAATGCTTCATCCATCGGAATGGTAAAATGACCATAGCGATAAATTCCTTTTTTGTCACCTAAGGCTTCCAGGATCACTTTTCCTAAAGCAATACCGATATCTTCCACACTATGATGACTGTCAACCTCAAGATCACCTTGGCATCTAACCAGCAGATCCATTTCACTGTGAAAAGCCAGCAAAGTCAGCATATGATCAAGAAATCCTATACCAGTATGAATATCGCTTTGTCCAGTTCCATCGAGATTCACTTCGATAACGATCTGTGTTTCTTTGGTATTGCGTTCCATTCTCGCTTTTCTCATATTTATTCCTCCTCAAACCTTACGGTAATACTGTTTGCATGAGCATCTAGTCCCTCACTCTTGGCAAATGTTTCCACATCATCTTTAAAAGTTGCGAGAACTGCTTTTGGATAATAGCTGTAAGAAGAATATTTGACATAGTCATAGACACCTAATGCTGAATAGAACTTTGCGGTTCCTCCTGTTGGCAAGACATGATTGGTTCCTGACATGTAATCACCTAATGGTTCAGGTGAATATTCTCCTAAAAATATCGATCCCGCATTTTTGATCTTTGGTAAAGTTGTTACTGGATCCTGAACTAGTACTTCCAGATGCTCTGGAGCCAGGTAATTTGAAACTTCAAAAGCTTCATCAAGATCCTTGACAATGATTGCCCCCCCGTAATTCTTTAATGATTCCTCTATGATATCTTTTCTTGATAAATAAGCCATCTGTCTTTCCAGTTCTCTGTTGACCTTGTCAACCAGCAGTTCACTGGTTGTAACCAGCATGGCACTGGCCAGTTTATCATGTTCTGCCTGTGACATCAGATCAGCAGCGATATATTTAGGATTGGCCTGTTCATCAGCAATCACCAGAACTTCACTTGGTCCAGCTACCATATCGATATCTACGGTTCCATAGCAGAGTTTTTTAGCCGTTGCGACATAAATATTTCCAGGTCCAACGATCTTATCAGCTTTTTCAATCGTTTCCGTGCCATGAGCAATGGCCGCTACCCCTTGCGCACCACCAAATTTGTAGATCGTATTGACCCCAGATACTTTAGCAGCGGCAACAATGATCGGATTGACCTTGCCATCAGCCTTTACCGGTGTAATGATGACCAGATCTTTGACTCCCGCCAGTTTAGCAGGAATGGCATTCATCAATACCGTTGATGGATAAGCCGCTGTCCCTCCTGGAACATAAAGTGCAACTCTTTCGATTGGACGAACCATCTGACCCATGATGACTCCATTATCCTTATATATGGACCAAGATTTATCAATCTGATTTTTATGAAAATCGATAAGCTGCTGTTTTGTTCTTTCCAGTATGCGCATATAATCCTGATCAACCCGCAGCAATGCATCTGCTTTTTCCGCATCAGAAACGATCATATCCTGCTCATTTCTGATCTGATAACCATCAAACTTTTCACAATAGGAAATCAAAGCCTGATTGCCGTGAACACGAATATCTTCAATAATGTCATTGACAGCATTATTCACTTCAATTGAAATTTCTTCTTTACGATTATTCAATTTTTTGGCAATTTCTTTCAAATCACCATCATATTTTATGACTTTAAGCATCTTTATTTCCTCCAATTATCTTCTCTAAACAATCAGCAAATTCTATGATTTCATCTTTCTTGAATTTAAAGGCAACTTTATTAACGATCATTCTTGTTGAAATATCACTAATCTTTTCAATGACTTCCAGACCATTGGCCTTCAAGGTTGAACCCGTTTCCACGATATCAACGATAGCATCACTGATTCCGGTTACTGGTCCCAATTCAACCGAACCTTCCAGTTTGATAATTTCCACATCTTCCTGTTTAGATGCAAAATATTTTTTAGCAACATTGGTGTATTTGCTGGCAATCTTCTTACGACGATGAAAAGTTCTGTTTCTATATTCAGGATAGGCAGCTACCGCAAAATAACATTTTCCGATATCAGTATCCAGAAGTTCATAATAATCATCAAAATCAACATCATCCAATGTATCCTTACCAACAAAACCGATATCAACAATCCCATGTTCCAGAAAAGTCACCACATCGTTAGGCTTCCCGAAGATCACCGAAATACCATCACTGGTTTCGATCAGCAGTTCACGGTTTTTATGAATGATAGGATCCATGTCATATCCAGCCTGTGCCAGCATCTGACACACCTGTTTTTCTATTCTTCCTTTAGTTATGGCAATCTTAATCATTATTTTCACCTTCTTTTTCAATTGCTTTTAAAATATGATTCATATGAAAACAGAATCCTATCGCTCCGGCATCAACATGAAAACGTGGCAGCAGTTTGTCATATCTTCCTCCTGAAATAATCGCATTTGCACTTTGATCACTGTATCCTTTGATCATCAGTCCAGTATAATACTTCATTGCTGGTACCATTCCCAGATCAAAAATCATGCCTTCTTGATTGTCTAACGAATCATAGAGATCTTTCAGTTCATACAATGCTTCCAGTAAAACAGGATCACTTAACTGAGCAATGATTTTTTTCAGTAGTGTAATATCACCAAAACACGTTGGCAACTGCATCAATAAGACCTTCAATTTATCATCAAAAGGATATTGACTGACAAATTTTTTCATACTACTGATATTACGATATTTCATAATTGTAGTCAGTTCATCTTTGTGTGATCCAACCAGTTCTAATAAACGATTGTAGAATTTGGCTGAGCCAATTTCGATAACAATATTTTTTAAAGACAAATATGGTAAAGATTTCTGAATCATCATCATGATTTCTTTATCACCAGCAAGACCAGGTTTGTTCATCAGTTCAACACCACCCTGAAAAAACTCACTGCTGCGCCCTTTATGCATAATTTCTTTACGATAAACTTTTCCAAAATAACTGTATCGTGCTTCCTCATCAAGGTGAGAATTCGCATATAGTCTGGCCAAAGGTATCGTAAAATCCAGTCGCATTGCTACATTTTTTCCTTCATGATTAATATACTGAAACATCTTGTCTGGCTCAAAGCCACTGTCCAGTTTTGTATAAAGATCAACATATTCAAATGAAGGCATCAGCACTTCATTATAGCCATGATGAGAAAAGATCTCTCTTAAATGATTTTCTATTTCTCTTAGCTTTTCAACATTGGTAATAATGGCATCAATACTTTCCTCTGGAATCAGATATTTAAAATCTTCCATCTCTTTTCTCCCTTCTAATAAAAAACGAGTCATTTTACTAATGACTCGTAAAGATCTTCATTGTCATTAGATACATCCCCAATGATTATACACAAAATGGGTTGTATCACTTGATGATATAACCCTAGACGATCCAATGATGATGGTGATGAAATTGTAAAGTATTATTTTTCTTCATAATAATCACCCCTCGTTTTTTATATCCTATCATAAATTGTATACAAAATAAAGTTTTTTCTCTTTTTATTGTTGTCTTGTTCATTTTTCTTTCAGTTTATCAATATTTTTCTATAAAATGAGATGATAAAAAATTGTATACAATATTATCATGATAATAACACGTTTGAGATACTTTTATTATCATGATAACTTATTTATATAATA
>CASETM010000077.1 GCA_949290865.1 uncultured Bacillota bacterium | reverse complement strand
GTAACCAATCCTCGTATAACAGAGTGGTTAACTGTCGATAAATCTAATATTTTGGGGCTTTTGTATGCCATTGATGATAAAATTAAATAATTTTATTATGAATGTGTAATTTATACTTGACAAAGGTCACTTCATAACAGAAAGGAATAATGTATATGGACGTAGCAAAAAGAATATATGAATTAAGAAAAGCTAAAGGACTTTCTCAGGAACAGCTGGCTAGTGAAATAGGGGTTTCCAGGCAGGCGGTGTCGAAATGGGAAAGTCAACAAAGTCTGCCGGAGTTAGATAAAATTATCATTTTAAGCGAATATTTTCATGTATCGACAGATTATCTGTTAACTGGAAAGGATACTGCTCCAAAAGGTAAAGATCATGTCTTAGGCAGTCAGATCCTGTATTTTCTTTCTGTTTTTCTCATTTTTATGGGAGTGATATGCAGTATGGCAAACTGGTATGAAAATCAGTATATGACAGATATTTTTGTGGGTTTTCTGATCATTGGTGCTGGTATGTTTTTCTGTTTTGTGGGAACTGCGATATCATCGTGTCCTCCTATGACCATCATCAAACGCCTAAATCTGATCATGGGTTCATTTATCCCATTAGCATTATTCAGTAATTTTCTTATGAATGAAACACTGGCTCCTTATCCATTAGGGATATATTCGCGATGTCTATTTTGTCTGATTTATTTTCTTTTGTCCTGTCTGATTTGCTGGAAAATCAAATAGAAAATGAAAAGTTTAATTATATATGGCAGCTGTTATGGTTCTGCCAGACGATATGCCTTAACATTTGCTCAAATGACAGGAATAAATGTTATAAACTATAGGGACATGAAAGACTGTAAAGATTATGATCAGATCATTTATTTTGGAGGATTATATGCAGGTGGGTTGAAAGGATTGAAAAAGAGTATCAAAAGGATGAAAATGGGCACCAGAATAATAATTGTGACAGTTGGTCTGGGGGATGTTAGTGAAGCCAAGACAACAGATCATATAAAAAGATCTTTGTTAAAGCAGATACCTGATGCTTTTTTCAAAGAAATACGATTCTTTCATTTAAGAGGTGCTATCGATTATCAGCATTTACATTTTATTCATAAAATGATGATGAAAATGCTGTATCTTCGTGTTAAACAGGATTTCCATGAGAATCAGGATCCTGAAACACAGCTGTTTTTACAGACATATGGACAGAAGGCAGATTTTATAGATTTTGAAGCTTTATCGATCATTAAGGAAAAATTGAAATAATAGAATGGAAGGGAGGGGATTTTATGAAGACAATTGATGCTATTATGAACAGACACAGTTATCGGGGAAAATATCGAAATGAAAAAATACCGCGTGAGGATCTGCTTCTCATTGGTGAAGCTGGTCTGGCAGCACCATCAGGCTGTAATAAGCAGACGACCAGTCTGATCATCGTTGATGATCAGGAAATACTGAAAAAACTGCATCAGGTTATCATCCCTCATATTGGTGAGAGTGCACCAGCTATGATCTGTGTTTTAACAAGGAGGATTTATGCCTATCGAGACAGGTGCTTTGCTGTTCAGGATTATGCAGCAGCAATTGAAAATATGCTTCTAGCAATCGTTGAATTAGGCTATCAAAGCTGCTGGATTGAAGGTCATATTACTGATACAGATCGAATAGGTGAGAAAATGGCCCAGATTCTTCAGGTTCCTGAGAATTATGAACTGGTTGCTTTTTTACCAATTGGAGTTGCTTTGGAAGAAATCTCTTCTCCTGAAAAACTGTCATCTTCGCAAAGAATGTGGTTTAATGGTTTTGATCATTGTGAATTTTAAAGAGGAAAGGGTGAGGGAATATGGCAAAGCTAGAAAAAGTGTTGAATGGAAATTTTGATGAAATCATCGGTTTGATTGAAAAAGGAATACTAGAAGGCAGTTTTTCGGCATCATTGGAAGACAGCAGTGATTTTCAATGCGGACATAGTCGCTGCAGTGTTCGTGTTTTTGAACGTTACAGTTATATGGGACAGAATCGTGTGTCTTTAAATGTGACGCTTTTTCAGGAAGGACAGGGACCAGTTCATCTTTCTGCCATCACTGCTGGAGGAAGTCAGGCTGTTTTCTTTAAAATCAATACTTTTGGTGAAGATGCTTTTCTGGAAAAGCTGAAAAAACTACTGTCAGCTTTTTCATGATCATAGCCGATAAAGACAATGATTGAACAGGAGGAATATTATATGACATTAAAACTAATCAAGGCATCGTATCAGTATCAAAAAGAAATTATCGATATGCTTGAACAATGGCAAAAATATAATGATGAGCATCCAGAAGCGAATAAGTCTCCAAATGCTATTTTTAAGAATGACTATCATGATTTTGATTATTATATTGCGCATCTTGAGACGCTGGAAGCCAAAGATGGCCTGGTACCTGATTCTACATATTTCTGTCTAGATGAAGAAAGAAACATCATCGTGGGAGCAATTAATATTCGTCATGAACTGAATGATTATCTTTTACGTTTTGGCGGTCACATTGGTGATGGTATAAGGCCAGATGAAAGAAGAAAAGGCTATGCGACAAAAATGATTCAGCTGGGTCTGCAGGAATGTCAGAAATTGGGTATCAAAAAAGTATTAATGATCTGTGATAAAGACAATATTGGTTCGGCCAGATCAATTATCAGTAATGGCGGGGTTTTGGAAAATGAAGTGAATCATGAAGGAGCGGTCATGCAAAGATACTGGATTACTCTTTAGAGATGATAACAGCACTCCTGTTTGGGAGTGCTTTCTTTATGAAGATAAATTGAATATTTTTTTAAATCTGTTGTAACAAAATAAGAGAAAATGGGACTTACTAATGAAAGGAAGGTCATACGATGGATAAAATTTATCAGGAACATGCAAAAACAGTATATGCCTTTCTGATGTTACGATGTCATAACAGCGATCTGGCAGAAGAGTTGACACAGGAAACTTTTTATCAGGCGGTTCGGTCAATTGATCAGTTCCAGGGAAAATCATCAATGAATACGTGGCTATGTGGGATTGCGAAAAATGTCTATTTCAAATACATTGAAAAACATAAGGAAATAGCGTTAATCGATGATCAGATCGTTGCCCCATTGTCTATCGAGAAAGAAGTATCAGACAGAATACTTGTTGAAAAAATGATCAGAAATATACATAAATTGGATGAACCGGCTAGAGAAATTGTTTACTTACGGCTGTTAGGTGATTTGTCATTTCGCTCTATTGGTGACATATTTCAAAAAAGTGAGAACTGGGCAAGAGTCAATTATTATCGTGCAAAACAGAAACTGATAAAGGAGATGAAAGAAAATGAAGAATAATCTTGATTGTGAAGTTATTGAGGATTTATTGCCTTCGTATGTTGATCAGCTGACACATGAGAAAACAAATATACTCATTGCAGAACATTTACAGAACTGTACTTCCTGTAGAAAAAAGTACGAAAATATGTCATTAAAAGATGATCATTCTTCTTTGGAAGAAATCAATTATCTAAAAAAAATTAAAAGACAGAATAAAAAGAGTTTTTTCAAAGGAATGATGTCAATTATTATTGTAATTTCTTTAGTACTGGCTTATATTGGTTTGATCAGTGGCTGGGAATTGAGCGATGCTGAAATTGAAGGATTAGGGGCAAACTATATAACAGATAGAGATGGAACACAGTCATTCAGCTACGAGGGAAAACTGACTGGTGATCTGACTTATAAACATTATAAGATAAATGATCATGACATTGTTTTATATGGTGGATACAGTCTGCTCAGCCATCAGGATGATGATGGAAAAGATGGCAGTAATTTTACGATTACCCTTCCTGTCAAAGATGAATTGCAGTATTTTTATCTCTATGATGAAATCATCATTGTTTTGGGAAATGAAGAAGAAGCGACAGCTCACAAAATCTATACTTTGGCACAGGCCTGTCTGGTTAATCAATATCACCCTGAAGAAATGTTAAGCTATATGACAGCATTCCTGCAGCTGCAAAACAACTACAGTATTGAACAGCATGAATATGATGGACAGAAGCAGATCATTGTTTGTTTTGATGAGCCAAATTCGCAACAAATCTATGATTTTATAGCATTGACATTTTTCATGTTTAATGAAAACACCGGAGAAATCATTTTTGAAGAAACATCAGGGGCTGGTTATTCTTATCGTTGTGAAGATTATCATGAAAAAACAGGCAACTATGGAGAAAGTTATGAAAACTATCAGAAATTTTATGATCAGTATTTTCCATCATAATGCGGAAACAATGTGATCCAGAATTTATAAAAAATGAATAAGTGCAAGATGATATCAACATGGTATCATCTTTTTATTGTCTGTATTCTGACAGTTTAGGGGAAACGACAATAAAGTATGTCATAATTGTTTTACATGAAAAATAAAAAGCATATTACTAATCATGCTTTATAAGTATGATTATGCATATATGATAAGTATTGGATATGATAAAAAACAGGAAGTATAATATTGATGAAAAGAGAAAGGGGAAGATAGAATGTTTACAAATAAAGATTTAAAAAATATGATTGTTCCACTGTTTTTTGAACAGATGCTGGTCATGCTCGTGGGTATTGCTGATACCTTTGTGGTCAGTTATGTTGGTGAATCAGCTGTTTCAGGCGTTTCTCTTGTTAACAGTTTTAATACGATTTTTATCTATCTGTTTACTGCTCTGGCTTCTGGTGGTGCAGTCGTGATTAGTCAGTATCTTGGTAACAAAGATCAGGAGAATACGGCTAAATCATCAAGTCAGCTGCTGATGTTTTCCACTGTGTTTTCCATTGTTCTGGCTGTTTTTGTATGTGTCTTTAATCAAAAACTGCTGTCGTTGCTGTTTGGTCGTGTTGAATCATCAGTTATGCAGTCCTGCATTACTTATTTGCGTATTTCGGCCTATTCTTATCCAGCCTTAGCGATTTATAATGCGGGAGCAGCAATGTATCGTAGTATGGGAAAAACCAGCATAACGATGTATATTTCGATTCTGGCAAATATTATTAATGTTATAGGCAATCTTATTGGTGTCTTTGTTTTGCATGCTGGTGTTGCCGGGGTTGCTTATCCATCTTTATTATCACGTGTATTTAGTGCTGTAGTGATTACGGTATTATTGTTTAATGCCAGAAATGAAGCTCATTATGTCAAGAAATGGCTGTTTCGTATGGATGGGGCGTTATTAAAGAAAATCTTAAATATAGCCGTTCCTAATGGTGTAGAAAATGGTATTTTTCAATTGGTTAAGGTGGCTTTAAGCAGTATTGTTGCCATGTTTGGAACATATCAGATTGCTGCTAATGGTGTTGCACAAAGTATCTGGTCACTGGCAGCACTGATTGGTTCTGCTATGGGTCCAGTTTATATTACTGTCATTGGTCAGTGTATGGGAGCAGGAAAGAAAGAAGAAGCAGTTTATTATTTTAGAAAGCTGATGAAATGGACCCTGGTTCTATCAATTATTTGGAATGTTTTGATTTTCGCAGTGACACCGGTGTTTATGCAGTTTTATGCATTATCATCACAAACAAAACAGCTGATCATTATTCTAGTGCTGATTCATAATATTTTTAATACGGTTGCTTTTCCATATTCCGGTCCTTTGAGCAATGGACTTCGAGCAACAGGCGATGTGAAATATACAATGATCGTTTCTATTGCTTCGACGGTACTGGGTAGATTTGTATTTTCTATGCTTTTTGCAGTTTACTGGAATATGGGAGTCATTGGTATTGCTTTTGCGATGTGTCTTGACTGGACGATTCGTGCTGTTATTTTTTATCATCGTTTCCGTTCACAGAAATGGATGGAATTTCAGGTCATCTAATAGCTGTGAAAGTCGGGATCATAATAAAATCAGATCTGTGTTTACAGGAGAAAAGGACAGTTTTTTGAAACTGTTCTTTTTTATACATTTTTTTGAATTTGTTCAATTTTGACTTTTGTGTATTGTTATTGATGATGGGCTTTTATAAAATAGATTTTAAAAGGAGACAGATAAAATGGATGAAGCAGTTTTTATAATTTTGATTTTTAATATCAGTTTAGATGTTTTTGTCATGATGATGGAAAAAGGGGCAACAATTCTCAAACTTGAAAGCAGAAAAACATTGCTTCATAGTTTGATATTTGCTTTTATTGATACTGGTCTGTTCATGTCAGGACATTGGATTTCTTTACAGATGTTTACGGCAGAATTTCAAAGAAGCAATCATGTCTTGCTGACAATTATTTTTCTGATCATTGGTTTGAAAATTGTAATTGAGACTTTAAAAAAACACCCATTTGAAGAAAAACTGGATGTGAATTTTAATTATAACATAAGTATAAAAAATGCCTTTTTATCAGGAATTGACTGTTTTTTAATAGGATTGGGAAAATTTTCTATCGGTTTTGGTTTTTTACAGCAAAGTTTTATCGTTTTTCTTTTAACTTTTCTGGTTGCTTTTGGAGCAATGTATATTGGTTATTATCAGGGGGCTGCCTATCAAAAAGGGCTGCGTTATTATTGTGGTCTGGCTTACCTGTTTCTGGCAATGTGCATGATTTTAAGACTGTCATAAGAGGAAGAGTAAGATGATGCCATATCAAAAAGCCAATATGAAGGATTTGCTGGCGCAAAGCTTATATATACTGATTAAAGAAAAACCTTTTGATAAGATTACGATAAAACAGATTTGTGATAAAACAGGAGTTATTAGAGGAACATTCTATAATCATTTTATGGATAAATATGAAGCTTTAGAATATCTGACGAGAAATCTGATTTATGATGATGTCATGAGTAAAGAACAGGTGGATGAAAAGTTTAGAGCTTTATTTGTGACTGTTTATCAGGAAAAAGATTTTTTCATAAAAGGTTTTCAGGTTGAAGGACAAAACAGTTTTGAAAGTATTCTTGTCAATGTTTTTACAGAAATGTTTATGAAAACGATAGAAAATGGAGAAAAGTTTCAGTATAAAAAAATCATACCAATCGATTTTCTGACATCATATTACGCAAATTCAATCATATATATTATTAAATACTGGATAAAAAATGATTTTCAACAGTCCCCTGAAGACATTTATATGATCAGTAAAATGCTGCTGACGAATACATTAGAAGAAATACTGTAAGAGATTTGTAAAAATCTCTTTTTTTTTATGCCAACAGCATTAAAAACCTGTAGTTTGAAATTTTAACAGCATCATATATTTCAATAAAAAACAGCAATGGAGTAGCTAATCAATAATAAAAGAATTCATATTTGTACATTTTTGTCATAATGTCTATTGATTAAACATCAAGAGAAATTTGTCTATTCATTGTGTTTTTATAGGAATATATACTGAAACAAAGGAGAAACAATGAAAAGATACGTTTTAACAAGTGAAAGTGTAACAGCAAGACATCCTGATAAAATATGTGATTATATTGCTGATAGTATTTTAGATCATGCGCTTGCTCAAGATCCATACTCACAGATGACCATGGAGGCAGTACTGAAAGATCGATTACTGTTTCTATATGGAAAGTACTCCAGCAAGGCAGTATTAAATTTTAAGAAAATAGCGAAACACTGTTTAGAAGAATTAGGATATGATGCTAGCTGTTATATTGCAACAAAGATCACGCAACAACCACAAAAAGAAAAAGATGATAGTGAGGAAGAAATGGTGAATCAGGGAATGGCTTTTGGCTATGCCTGCAAAGATACCGAAGATTATATGCCTGCACCTATTTATTATGCTCATCTGTTTTCTCGTCAGCTGGCAGAAACGCTGAAAAAGAAAGCTGCCGGCAGCATTGGCAAAGTACAGGTATGCGTTGAATATGTGGATGATAAAGTTGCCAGAATTGATACGATTTTTATCAGTATTTATGGAAAATGTGAAATGCCACAATCAGATTTTCAAAGAATGATGATGACGCAAGTCATCAAAGCTGTCATTCCTGAGCGACTGATAGATGGAAAAACGCAGTATCTGCTTCATTTCTATGAAAAAGAGACAGATACAGATTCTGGAGCAACCGGAAGAAAGCTGGTATGTGATACATATGGAGGTGTTGGCAGGATAGGCAGTGGCTGTTTTTCCAGCAAAGATCCAAGGCAGACAGAACGGACCGCAGCTTATTACTGTCGGTTTGTTGCTAAAAATATCGTTGCTCATGGATTAGCAGAAAAATGTGAGATACAGGTTTCATATGCCACTGGAAAGGAAGAGCCGATTTCATTATTTATTAATACGTTTGGTATCGGAATTATGGATGATGATGGATTTCATAGTGTTATCAGTCATAATTTCAGCTTTAAGCTGAAAGATATGATTAGAGAGTTAAATCTTTTAAGACCAATCTATAAAGATACATCTGTCTACGGACATTTTGGAAATAATCATTATCTTTGGGAACAAATCAAAAAATTAGAAGTATAGAAGGAGAATAATATGAGTTTAATTAAAGAAAAAACAACAGAACTGACAGTTAAAAAGGTTCTATCTTATGTAGAAAAAAATCCAGATAAAAATATAATCAAAATTATTGATATTCTTGACAAACTTGATGTTGCCAGTAATTATGATCGCCAGTTAAAGACTGTAAGGACACAGCTGGCAGATCCCCATAATAACTGGTCGCAGCTGGTGATGAGTCTGTATAGTGATATCGATGATAACGTGAGAACAAAGTTATTTGAAAACTTTATTTTAAATGCTGCATTTAAATGGGCTAAAAAGTCCAAAAAGATCAAAGAGCAGTATCAATGTAATGTACCATGGACCATTCTGCTTGATCCAACCAGTGCCTGCAATCTGCACTGTACAGGCTGCTGGGCGGCTGAATATGGAAATCGACTGAATCTGTCCTATGAAGAAATAGATGATATCATTACTCAAGGGAAAGAACTTGGTATTTATATGTATATCTATACTGGTGGAGAACCACTGGTACGAAAGAAAGATCTTATGAAAATCTGTCGTAAACATGATGACTGTGTTTTTCTGGCATTTACAAATGCTACATTGATCGATGAAGAATTTGCGAATGAAATGTTAGTCGTGAAAAACTTTGTTCCTGCCATCAGCATTGAAGGTGATGAAAACACAACAGATATCAGAAGAGGACAGGGAACATATCAGCAGGTCATGAAAGCAATGAAACTGCTGAAACAAAAGAAACTGCCTTTTGGAGTTTCATGCTGCTACACCAGTCAGAATGTTGATGCTATTAGCAGTGAAGCATTTATCGATACACTGATTAGTTTTGGTGCTAAATTTGCCTGGTTCTTTCATTATATGCCTGTTGGCAATGATGCTGTTTTAGATTTGCTGTGTACCCCTGAACAAAGAGAAATGATGTTAAGAAAAATCAGAGATTATCGAAAGACAAAACCGATCTTTACTATGGATTTCCAAAATGATGGTGAATATGTAGGTGGATGTATTGCCGGAGGTAGAAATTATTTTCATATCAATCCTAATGGTGATATTGAACCTTGTGTTTTCATCCATTATTCGGATTCTAATATTAGAGAAAAAACAATTCTGGAGGCTTTACAGTCACCATTGTTTAAAGCTTATAAGGATGGACAGCCTTTTAACGATAATCATTTAAGACCATGTCCAATGTTGGAAAATCCTAACAGATTAAGAGAAATCGTCCATCGTACGAATGCTCATTCAACTGATCTGGAATCTATTGAAACAGTTGATCATCTTTGTGATAAATGTCAAAACTATGCGAAAAACTGGGAAAACAAGGCAGAAAGCCTGTGGCAGGAATATCATAGAGATCATATCTAAAAAATGGAAAAGGGACGGAATTGTTCCTTTTTTTGTGCAAAAATATCTTTCAGTATATCATATATATAGATTTTGCTCTATAATAAGGCATGAAAGTACAAAAAGGACAGAGAAAGATGGATTATAATCAAATAAAAAATCAAATTGAAAAAGAAGTAAAAAAACGATATATCAATGATATTGAAGAAATCGAAAAGACGGTAGATCGACATTATAAAATCTTTATTGCCTATCATGTGATAACGTTTATTGCTTTGGTTGCTTTAGAATTTCTTTGTTTGAATCAGAAAAAGTATATCATATGTTTTTTTCTCATTGTCTTTAAGATCACTATTGATCAGATCATAAAAAGAATATATGACTATGTTAATGATGATTATCAGGAAAATGGAGCAAAAATGCTTTTACTGAAAACCAATTTACTAAAATACCGATTTGATGTTATCAAAGAACTATACCCATCTATTGATATCAAAACATTAAAGAAAATCATTGATCAGGACATGATCAATGTCTGTTATATTGTTTTGCATGATGAAATAATTTTACTTTCTTCAATTCATGATGATACTGATGTTATTGGTAAAATCAATAATATCGAAATAGACTGTTCTTTAAATAATCAAAATATTATTATTAATTATATAAAGATTTTTCTTGCGTAAAAAAGGGTTATTATGATTTTATTCGATAATAACTCTTTTTTGCTTAAAAATTAATTTATTATTTTGATTTATATTTTAATATGTATTTTATTAACTGCAGTAAACTTCACCACTACCTACTAGATAAACACCACTAGGTAATGAGTAATTATTGATAATTTCAACGTAATAAGCCTCATTTGTATAAAAACCTCCACCTAAATTCCAAGTTTGAGTACTGGTAAAAGGTGCGTAAAAATACGCACGATTATGAGTATCAAAAATTGCCTCTCTTCTTAAGTCAATTACAAATTCATGATCGTTACAACATGACGCAGATGAACCGTCAGTTTTTTGAAAAACAGCTCTGTATACTTTGATTCTTACAGTACTAGAATTTAAGCGAAATGATTCTGATGAAATAGAATATCTTATTTTAAAAGAAAATGTTTTAGCTGTAGAACGACTATTTGTATCCCAGATAAAATATTCTCCTGTTTCTGTGTTAAAATAATTCCCATTTTCATCATAATAATCTTGGTTGGTATCTATATTATTTAATGCAGAGACTTTTGGTGATAAAATAGATACTGATACTAACATAACTAAAAAAGCTATAATAATTTTTTTTATTTTCATATTTTCCTCCAATTCGAAATTTAAAATAAGCCATTAAATAAATCAAAATAACAAATTTTAATAATTATATTATAATTCTTAGAAAAACGTTGTTTAGATAAATGACATAAACGGTATTTTTTTGTAATAAACGGTTTTAATTATTGCAATTTAAAATAAAATAATAAAATGGATATAGGTGATAATATTTTGATATGTTATTATAAAAAAGGAGGGAAAAATAAAATATGATTGATATTGCAATTGTTGATGATGATATTCAATTTTTAGATTATATAACTGATAAAATTTTAAAATTAAATAAAGAAATAAAAGTTTTTTCTTATAATAATCCACATGATTTTATGAACGATATTGATAGATATAAATATGTTTTGTTAGATATAGAAATGCCGGAAATAAATGGTATTAATTTATCTAAACAATTAAGAGATAATGAAATATCTATTTTTTTTATAACAATACATAAAGAAATGATGATTAGTGCTTTTGGAAAAAATGTTGAAGGATTTATTTTAAAAGATAATATAGAAGATGGATTGTTTAATTTAATTAATTTTATAGATAGACAAGAGGAGAAAAAATATCTTAATTTAGTTATCGATCATAATGAAATAAAGATAGATTTTTGTAATATATTATCTATAAATTATTCATTAAGAGATATTGAATATTGTTTGTTAAATAACAAACGTATAATACAGAAAAATAAAAATTTAAAAGATGCTCAACAATTTTTAAATAAAGATTTTATACAAATAAATAGAACATGTATAATAAATATTAATCATGTTGATTGTATGAAAAACGGATACTTATATATAAAAAATTTCAAATATAAAATCAGTAGAAGAAGAATAAAAGATGTAAAAATTAAATTTATTGAAAGAGAACTTAATTATTAATATGGAATTTATTGTTAGCTTCACATTACTATTAATAGGTATAATTTGGATTTTTAAAAAATATCAAGAAATTAATTTTCAAAATTCAAAAAAAGAACATATAGTTTTTTCTTCTATGCTATGTTCTGTAGCTATTAGTATTTGTTTCTTATTCTTGTATGATTATGCTGTATGTTTAGGAATATGCATATGGTTGCTATTAATCTTTTTTCTATATTTAGCGAATCGAAATAAACTAATGAATATTGTATTTTTCAATTCATTTTTTGTTACATTTGTTTTTTATATTTATATGCTTATAGGTATAGGCAATAGAATAAGATATGTAAATGTGAGAGTTTTATCTTATTCTAAATTTATTTTTTCTTTATATATATTTATAATTCTTTTTAGTTTACTTATCAATATTTTTAAAATTCAATTTGTATTACCAGATGAAAAAATAAATATTTTTATTGTATTCGTATCAATATCGATGTTGTTTCTTGAATTGATGTCTTTTGATTATTTACAAAAGTTTTCGATAAGTAATATAGCTAATATAATCTTGTATATAATTTTAGGTCTTATTTTCTTTGGATATAATATAATTATTCAATATTTATACAATGATTACCATCAGTTAACCATGATTTCACAGAATAATTTTATATCTAAAATTACAGACAGTTATATTAATGGTATTCAAAAAGAACAGGAAAAAGTTTATAAGATAAAACATGATATTAAAAATAATTTGATTATTTTACAACATTTAATTAATAATGGAAAGATAGAAGATGCCAATAAGATTTTACAGGAAATCAGCCAAAATTTAGAATATAAAAAGTCAGATATCTATACAGGAAATATATTTATAGATGCTTATTTGACAAATATTATCAATACTTCAAAAATAGATATACAGATGAAATGCAGTGATTTAAAAGAAATGCACTATAAGCCAGATGTATTATCCATTATTATCAATCTTGTTGATAATGCAGTGGAAAATGCATCAAGAAGAGTTGATCTATATATAAAATATGAAAATAAAAATAATATAATGATTAAAGTTTCAAATGATTGTGAAAATGATCCAACAAAGCTGTTAAAGAAATCAAAGAAAAAGGGTGAGCATGGTTATGGATTAAGAATAGTGAAAGACATTGTGAATAAATATGAAGGTACATATCTTACATCATATGAAAATCATATTTTTACAACTTATGTGGTGATTAATGTTGAGGATAAAAATGAGAAATAAGAAAATATTTAAAATATTGTTATATTTATATATGTGTTATCTCTTGATTGAAACTTTTAATTCTGGAAAAGTTTCAGCAGTTTATGATTTACCGTACTTAGAAAGAATCATACATAACATAAATTTTATTCCTTTTGCTCATCTTGGAACAGTTTATTCAATTTTCAAATCTTTTATTATGTATATACCTGTAGCGGTATTAGGCAGATATTCCTTTGAATATCTTGAAAGTGGATGTCATTTTATTGTTTTTATCATTCTTTTCATTACTGCTCATGATGTGATTCAGGTGGTGACTTTGAAAGGTTATTTTGATATCAATCATATCATTATTGGCAGTATAGGTGCCATTATTGCATATTATCTTGTTGAGATATTAAGAAAGTACATACCTAGACAGACTGAAATTGATCAGCAATAGAAACAACTCGTTGAGTTGTTTTTATTATTTTGATGACTGTATATATACCATTTATGCCAACGTTGTTTATTATTTATAAAAATCTGTATAATGGTAATTGAAAGAGATCTCTTTATTATAATATAAAATATGATAGAAGGGAGTTTATTATGAAATATATTATTGGTGAAAAAATCAGCAGGAAAAAAATAATTGTAAAAATAATAATGGTTACTGTTATTTTTGGCTGGTTATGTTTGATTTTTCATTATATCTCTGAAAACAATCCTTATGGAAAAGTGAGTATGAGTGCTTTGATTGGTTTAAGAATAGGACTTTTGATTGGCTATCTGTTTACTGTTTTTGCGATGATAACAGGTATCAGTTTAAGACAGTATCTGGTGATTGATGAACAGGAAATCTGTTATTATGCCAATGATGGTTTTGCATCACAGATACGTAATACTTCATCAATGTTAAAGAATAAACTGTCTAAGCCATTGATATCTATAAAAATCAATCAGATTGCACAGATGACGTTACTGTACAGTAATGTAACATCTTTCTTTTATTTCAAAGGACACATGCTGATTTATCGTTTTGATTTAAAGGATGGTACATATGTTATTATCAAACCCGATAGTTTTCATTTTCGTGATCTTAATATTGCTGAAGGTATTGAATTTATGAAAGATATTGGTGTCAAGGTGAATGATCCTTATCATCTTCTGGAAGGATTGAAAGATCCTCATATGAGATTTGCTGAATATGTAGAAAAGGTCGTGATGAAAAATGAAGATGATTTATGATATCAAAGACCATGATCTTTGTCTGCAGATCAGACAGGCAGTTGATGATGTCTGTCATCATGTTATTGAAATGACTTATTCGCAAATTTCTATTGCTGATTTTATTTTTAAAAGCTTTGACAGTATTGATGATATTAAAGAATTGCGACAGTATCAGTTTGATTCACATCAACTGATTGCGGTAATTACTGATGAAAAAATACTGGTAGATCTGTTGCATTTCTATCCTTTGTGTTTTATAAGAAAACAATATGCTGCTGATGATTTAAGGCAGTGCCTGTCACTGTTGAAAATGATCGATGAACATAAAGATAAGATTCTGTCATTTGCGGTCAAAGAATCATTTGTCCGACTGAGAAGTTCACATATTTATTATATCGAGGCTTTTTCTCATTATCTGATGATTTACACGTATTCAGGGAACTATATGATCAGACATACGGTTAAAGAGATGATTAAAAAGCTGCCGGATCATTATTTTAAACAGGTTCATCGTTCTTATATCGTTAATAGAATATACATTAAAGAAATATTTAAAGATCATCTTGTTCTTGAAGATGATACAGTTATTCCTGTTGGCAGAAAATATCGCCAGCAGATTCTTGGAGAATGATTTTAGAAAGCTGCTTTTGGCAGCTTTCTGTGTTTTGCGTCAGGATGATGTTCTTCATGACAGATAATATGAAGTGACCTCCTAGATTGTCAAAACGTGGATTACGATTCATAATAAGATGTGTAAAAATACAAAATTATGAAAGTCGATACCACAACGACAATAGGAGGTCACTATGAAAAGTATAATCTATATTGGGATGGATGTCCATAAGAATACGT
>CASETM010000076.1 GCA_949290865.1 uncultured Bacillota bacterium | reverse complement strand
TCTTATTCTATTTCTTTTTCCTAATTATGAACAAATTAATATTTTTAATTAATTTCTTATGCTGAAAAAAATGTTTTTTTGAAGTGTATTGAATTATAATATATTAAAACACGAAAAGAGGTTCATCACATGGAAAAAAAACATTATTTCATATCAATGTCGACCTGCTGAATGATCCAATTTTAAAATCACTTATCATCTTTGCTGTACCGCTGTTTATTTCCAATGTTTTTCAGCAGCTCTATAATACTGTCGATACGATGATCGTTGGCAACTATCTGGGAGATACATCACTGGCAGCCATCGGTTCATGCAGTGCAATCTATGACCTGCTGGTTGGATTTGCCTTGGGCATAGGTAACGGTCTTTCAATCGTTACTGCCCGAAGCTTTGGTTCAGGGAATCATGTTCTGCTGAAAAAATCCGTTGCCAGTTCAATTGTCATTGGCATCATTTCATCACTGATCATCACTGTGATTGGAACATTATGTCTTTATCCTTTACTGCAGCTGTTAAATACTCCAGAAAAAATCATTAACGAAGCTTTCAGCTATATTCTTTATATTACTTTATTTATTATCATTATGTTTGCCTATAACCTATGCGCTGGACTCATGAGAGCAATCGGAAACAGTTTTATGCCTCTGGTTTTTCTGATCGTGTCATCCTGCTTTAATGTGATCCTGGATATTCTGTTTATTACACAGTTCGATATGGGTGTTCAGGGTGCCGCCATCGCAACCGTCATATCTCAAGGCATTTCTGTAATCCTGTGTATTATTTATATGTTAAAGAAAACAGAATTATTAATTCCTGAAAGGAAACATTTTGTCTTTGATCACAACCTTTATCGAGAAATGTTGGGTCAAGGACTGTCAATGGGATTTATGAGCAGCATCGTTTCATGTGGATCCGTTATTCTCCAATATGGCATTAACAGTTTAGATACACTCGTCATAGCTGGTCATACTGTTGCCAGAAAAATCTATATGTTCTTCAATATGCCTTTTACCTCTATGGCCATGGCTATTTCAACCTTTGTTTCTCAAAACAAAGGTGCATGCCAGTCAAAACGTATTAGAAAAGGTATGACCATTGCCTACATCTACGATATTATTCTGGCAACTTTGATTACTGCTGTTTTAATTTTTGGAGCCAAACCACTTGTTCAGCTTATTTCTGGATCAAAAGAAACCGTTGTCTTGAATAATGCGACAACTTACTTGATCGTCGTTGGTCCATTTTATGCCATTTTAGGTATACTGATGCAAACCCGAAATGCTTTACAGGGTTTAGGAAAGAAAATGCTGCCACTGATTTCCAGCATCATCGAACTGATTGGAAAAATTGTTTTTGTTATTGCATTTATTCCTCACTTTCAGTATATGGCTGTTATTTTCTGCGAACCGGTCATCTGGGTCATCATGACCATTTATCTGCTGCTGTGTCTGTATCACGAAACAACGATGAAAGAAGCAAAGCAATAGCATCTCCTAAAAAAAATCCATGGTTACCCATGGATTTTTCTATTATAGTAATGACTGATATAATGCCTTGATTTCTTCAACATTTGTATCACGAGGATTTCCTGGACAGCAGGCATCTGCCAAAGCACTTTCACTTAAGAAATCAAGATCTTCTTCTTTGACGATGTCTTTAAGATCAGCTGGAATTCCTACATCCTGAGACAGTTTTTTAACCGCATCAACAGCAGCCTGACGATATTCATCCTGAGTCATACCGGTTGTATCAACTCCCATTGCTTCAGCAATATCTTTATATTTTTCACCAGTATATGCTGCATTATATGCCATAACTGTAGGCAAGATAATTGCATTAGCTACACCATGAGGTGTATCATATAAAGCTCCCAGAGGATGAGCCATAGAATGAACCAGACCCAAACCAACATTAGAAAATCCCATACCAGCGATGTATTGTCCTAAAGCCATACCTTCACGACCTTCATCTGTATTATCAACTGCTCCTCTTAATGATTTTGCGATAATTTCAATTGCTTTAAGATGGAACATATCGCTTAATTCCCAGGCACCTTTCGTAATATATCCTTCAATCGCATGAGTTAAAGCATCCATTCCTGTTGCTGCTGTTAATCCTTTTGGCATTGTTGACATCATTTCTGAATCAACAAAAGCAACAACTGGGATATCATGAACATCCACACAAACCATCTTTCTGTCTTTTTCTGCGTCAGTAATAACATAGTTAATTGTTACTTCCGCAGCTGTTCCAGCTGTTGTTGGTACTGCAAAAATTGGTGTACAAGGATTTTTAGTAGGTGCTACACCTTCCAGACTTCTGACATCAGCGAATTCTGGATTACGATCGATGATTCCTACTGCTTTAGCTGTATCCATTGATGATCCTCCACCAATCGCAATAATATAATCTGCTTCTGATTTGTGCAGAGCTTCCACACCATGCTGCACATTTTCTATTGTTGGATTTGGCTTGATATCAGAATAAACTTCATAAGCCAAGTCTGCTTCATCCAATAAATCTGTAACTTTTTTTGTCACACCAAACTTAATCAAATCCGGATCAGAACATACAAGTGCCTTATGAAATCCACGTGCTTTGGCTTCATTAGGAATTTCCTTAATTGCTCCTGCTCCATGATAACTCGTTTCATTTAATACAAATCTGTTTGCCATTTTTTTCTCTCCTTTTCTATTTAATATAATTTTATCACTCATGTGAAAATAAAAACAAGTGACAAATCATCAGTTTTGTCACTTTTCAAATCAATTTAAAAAACATCCAATTGTGATAAAAGATTTTCTAATTTTATTGGTAAAGCCTCTATCAACAAATCAGCCATATTTTCAGGAGATTCTTTCATACCATCAATAGCCCATTCAACAGTCATGGTAATTGATCCATGACAATACATTTTTAACAAAAAGTCAATATCTTGTGGTATATGTCCTACTTTTTTCTCAATAATCGATGAATAGAAATCAAAAATACATTGATAATCATAGTTTTCCACATTATTATAATCTTTTGATTGAAATGCCTGCATAAAAAAAATACGATCATTCAATAAAAACGAAAACTTTTTGATTAGTCCTTCTCTTAATGTTGAAGAATTTCCAATCTGTCGAATAGATTTGTCAGCCAATTTTTCAAAATACCAGTTTACTAAATCATACTTGTCCTGAAAATTGCGATAAAACGTCTGCCTTGTCATACCACTTCGTCTTACAATATCAGTAACAGTAATTTTATCTAGGGGCTGTTTTTTCATTAATTCTTTTATACTTTCAGCAAATATATATTTAGTATCCTTATACTGATGCATTCCTTTCACCTCGTCATTATTATAAAAGAAATCATCTCTTGTCACAACAATTCGTCAACATTTTCATTTGTCTTCTTTTTTTCAATTTATTCATATAAAAATCATTAAAGAATACACAAAAAATAAAGAAGTTCAAAATTAATTCATATTAATAATTATAATAAAAAATAGAGGTGATTTTATGAATGACATATCCAAATTATATGAAGTCTATATCAGCAAAGAATTACAATCAACAAAAAATGATCTTTTAAACATTCAAAGATTAAATCAAAAAATACTGTCTTTTATTCATGATCTTTCCGAAGTATCTTTAGATTCTCGTGTGTATCTATTTTGGGAAAAAGATGATGAAATTGATCGTCAGCAATTATTAGAACATTATTTTGAAGGTTTAACAATGTTAATGTCTATTGGCTACGAATTAAGAATTGATACAATCAAAAATCATACAGAAATTCCTGAACAATTAAAATTAGACGATCTTTTTTTTAAGTTATATCATTCTATCTTAAATGTCCAAAAACACTTTTCAAGCAGCGATTATCAAAACGCTATTGATGATTACTTTACTTTAGGATTTGCCCTAGGGATTCAAATTGATGACATTTTGGATCACTATGAATAATATATCTCTAATCATGAGCATTTAAAAATATATTTTTTATACCAATAATCGAATTGAAAAATAACAATTAAAAAAGCTAAATAATCAGATACCGAACTCAAACATTCAATACCTATTTAGCTTTTTTTCTTTAAAGAACCAAGTCGTAATGTTCAATTTTATCAGTTTTAGCTAATACAATATATCTATCGCCGAATTGTAAAACTTCATGTGGATCAACTGGCAATTCCAGTTTATTTGTTTCTAAATTTCTTTTTGCTAATATGTTAATACCCGCCATTTGCCTTAAATTCAATTGATTTAATGTTTTTCCAACCCATGCTTGAGGTATAACGATTTCTGCAATACTGTTTTCACTATCTAATTCAATCAGTTCAGTAATATTTCTTCTTAAAAAAGATTTAGCAAGCCTGACTCCCATATCTTTTTCTGGACGAATAACTCTATCAGCACCTATTTTCTCCAAAACCACTTTAAATCGTTTATTTTTTGCTTTCGCAACAATATGTGGAACACCACATTCTTTTAAATTCATTGTTGCTAAAACAGCTTCTTCAAGATGGTCCCCAATTGCCATAACCCCAACATCAAATTCATCAACACCTAAACTCATTAAAAAATCCAGATCAGTCACATCACCGATAACTGCCTTTGTTGCATATTCAGCAATTCTTTGCACACATTCAGGATCTTTATCAATCGCAAGAATTTCACATCCATATTCTGATAAAGTTTTAACAACTGTAGAACCAAATATTCCTAACCCTAATACAACATATTGTTTATTCATAAATTTATCCAATCAAAACACGTTCTTCAACGTAGTTGATATCTTGTCCTTTCTTCAAATTAAATTTTCTAGCAAAAATCAAAACCATAGTCACTGGTCCAATTCGTCCTATGTACATAAGCATAATAATAACGATTTTCCCCATGACAGTAAGTAACGGTGTCACCCCTGCTGTTAAACCAACAGTAGCAAATGCTGAAAATACTTCAAAAATCAAATCGATAAATTCTTTATTTTCAAAAATACTAAGTAAAAACAAACCAGTAAGAGCAATTGTAAAACTTATCAAAACAATTGTTAAAGATCTTTTAACAATTGGATCACTAATCGTTTTGTTCATAAAATGAACTTGATTCTCACCTTTTCTTAACGCTCTAATATATAAAATAATAATAACAAAAGTAACTGTTTTGATTCCTCCTGCTGTTCCTGCTGGAGATCCACCGATAAACATGATTGCTGACATTAAAAATTTCGTTGCTACATTTAATGAAGCCATATCGATAGTTGCAAAACCAGCGGTTCTTAAAGTCACTGATTGAAAATAACTAGCTAATATCTTCTGTTCTACTGGTAAACTCCCAATTGTCTCAGGATTGTTAAATTCCAAAATCAATATTCCTAGCATTCCTACAAATATCAATGATAATGTCGCTATTAAAACAATTTTCGTATGTAACGATAAAAATGAAACGAACCGCTTTAATTTAAAACGTTTAAATGTTTTGTTATATTTTCTCCAGACACTACTTAAATCTACCCATACAACAAAACCTAAACCACCAGCAATAATCAAACCACTAATAACAAAGTTCACCCAAACATGACCAACATACTGAACTAGCGAACTATCTCCTAAAACATCAAACCCTGCATTACAAAATGCAGAAATAGAATGAAACAAACCATAATAGCAGCCTTTAATCCATCCAAATTCCGGAATAAAAACAAACATCAAACAAACTGCTCCTAACAATTCAAAAAAAGCTGTATATTTTATAACACTTTTTATATACTTTGTTAGATCTTTTAATGAATCTGTATTCAGCGCTTCTTGCATGACAAGTTTGTTTGAAAAAGATAATTTTTTCTTAATAAGAACATACATCAACGACATTAAAGTCAGAAAACCAAGTCCTCCTATTTGAATAAGAACAAGAATAATGATCTGGCCAATTAAAGTATATTGCTGGTTCGGAACAACACTTACCAGACCTGTTACGCAAGTTGCTGAAGTCGCAGTAAATAAATGATTAATATACTCTGTATTTTCGCCGATATTGTTTGAAAATGGCATAGACAAAAGTATTGAGCCAATAAAAATAACCATAAAAAAACTAAATCCAATTCGTCTTACAGGTGAATAATTCTTAGTTTTTTTTGGCCTTCGAATCTGTTTTGATTCCACTTTTTTATATGCTGTTTATATAAAAAAACAGTTTCTCCTTTCATTTAATTTAAAGATAATGTATTTTTTATCATTTACACAATGGATTATACATGAAATCATACATAGTATCAATCTGTTTAAAATAAAAAACATGGCAATGTGATACAATCCCACTAAGGTAGACACATGAAATAATTAAAACAATCTCATCGATCAACAACCCATTCCAATCTGGTTTGGGTTGTTTTTTATTTCTTTTATAATATTTTCTTTTTGTCTCATTTTCTTTGCTTTAATTTCATTCCAGTATCTGACATACCTTGCTGCTGGAATAACTGGATATTGCGTAAATTCGTTCTGTTCTGAAGACTCTTTTCGTACCTGCCCACAAGTCTTGCCTTTCAGTCTTTTCTGAGGATAATGATCGATGTAATATTCAAGTGTCCCTTTAATGGCTTCTC
>CASETM010000075.1 GCA_949290865.1 uncultured Bacillota bacterium | reverse complement strand
GGCCTATTATTTATTGGAAAGAATAAATAATAGGCCACACACTTGTGTTTCAAAGTCAACATGTTTTTCAAAAAAATAAAAAGAGGAGTACATATTCATGTAATCCTCTATATCATTAGTTTATTAACTTAATGACATTGGCATATGCCTTTTTTAGTTTATTCTGGTTATTTCATAGCCAGTTTCAGTAAAACGATCAATGATCGATTTAATATGAGCTTCCCCGTTTGTTTCACACGTTACACGCAGTTCCACTTCTGAGAATCTAGCAAAGTTTTTAAACTGATTATGTTCAACACCAATAACATTAGCGTTACATTCATTTAAGATTCTTGATACCTTTTCCAGCTGTCCTGGAATATCAGGTAACTGTACTGAGAATGAGAAAATTCTTCCTCTGGAAATCAGTCCTTTATTGATCATTGACGAAATTGTCAAAACATCAATATTCCCTCCAGAAATTAAAGCAACTACTTTTTTACGTTTACAGTGCAGTTTCTTTAATCCCGCTAATGCCAGAATTCCTGATCCTTCTGCAACGAGCTTATGTTTTTCTACCAGCATTAAGAACGCTTCCATCAGCTCATAGTCATTAACAGTAATAATTTCATCAACATATTTTTTAATATATTCAAAAGTTTTTGCCCCAATTTCTTTAACAGCCGTTCCATCAGCAATCGTATTAACTTCAGAAAGTCTAACAACCTCATCATCTTCAATTGCTGCCAGAGCACTGGCTGCTCCTTCCGGTTCAACACCAACAATTTTAACTGCCGGATTGATCTGTTTAGCAGCACAGGCAATTCCTGAAATTAAACCACCACCGCCAATCGGAACCAGGATATAATCAGCATCTGGTAACTCGTCCAGTATTTCTAAAGCAATTGTTCCTTGTCCTTCCATGACATCTTCATCATCAAACGGATGAACAAATGTATACCCTTCACTTTTTTGCAGTTCTACTGCTTTCGCATACGCTTCATCATAAACTTCTCCATATAAAACAACATCCGCACCATGTGCTTTTGTTGCATCAACCTTGATTAAAGGTGTATGTGCAGGCATGCAGATTGTTGCTTTGACCTCTAATTTTTTTGCTGCATAGGCAACACCCTGAGCATGATTCCCTGCTGATGAAGCAATCAGCCCCTTCTGTTTCGCTTCATCACTTAATTTCATGATTTTATTATAGGCACCTCTAATTTTGAATGCCCCTGTTTTCTGTAAGTTTTCTGGTTTGATATAAACATCATTTCCGCATTCTTCTGAAAAAGCGTCACTATGTATCAGTCGTGTTTCGAGTATAACTTCATCAACCCTTTTTTTGGCAGACTGAAAATCTTCTAATGTTAACATAATTATCCCTCCCATAATGCTATTAATAGTAGTATTATACTACTAAAATTCTTCTGATGAAATAATTATTTTGCTTTAATTTGATTTGTTTTGTCATCATAGTAATAATCATTTTCATCCAGTTTCTTTAAAAAATCTTCTTCATTAAGATCATTGATATCTAAAATATGTGACAATTGCATATCATCATCTCTTAATTTCATATTGATCATACTGACTAACATATGAATATCATTTGGTAACATTCTCTTCACCCCTTTATATAAAAAGCATAGGCAAAGCCTATCTTAAAGTCAATATTAAATATTTTTTATTATGAGTATTATATTTTTTTATTATATTGATAAAAATATATTGAAATATATAAACATTTATCATATACTATGAACAAGTTAAATGCATTGACAGGGAGAAGTAATATTGATATGAAACTACAGCGAGTCAGGAAATGGTGCAAGCCTGACAGTGGATTCAATACGAAAAACACCCTTGAGCAGTCTACCGAAAGCCAGGCAAGTAGGCTAGACCGTTTCTGACCACGTTACGGTCAGCGGGTATCGAGTACTCATCGAAGTATTTTCCGTACCATGTGCCATTGGTATGAAATGCAATACGATACTCGCACAAAAAGCGAGTTTTTCTATTTTAAGGGGGAGAAAAAATTATGTGTGGATTTTTAGTTGTCAGCAGTGAAGAATGGAGTATACCAGAATTTAACGACGCTTTAAACAAAGCCGCCTACCGTGGTCCTGATCATCAGCATATTTCTGTCGTTCATGGCATCACATGGGGATTTAACAGACTGTCTATCATGGATCTAAGCACCAATGGTAACCAGCCATTTGCCTATAAAGACTGCGTTTTATTATGTAATGGTGAAATATACAATTATCCAGCATTGAAAACAAAACTGTCAAAACAGTATACTTTCAAATCAGGAAGTGACTGTGAAGTGCTTATTCCTCTTTATGACCAGTATGGTATCGATATTACCTGTAAATATCTTGATGGTGAATTTGCCTTTGTTCTTTACGACAGCAAAACCAGCCAAATCATAGCTGCGAGAGATCCTATGGGTATCAGACCCATGTTCTACGGTTTCAGTAAGAGGGAACATAAAATCTCTTTTGCTTCTGAAGCCAAAAGCCTAATCGATATCTGTGATGAAATCATGCCATTTCCACCAGGATATTATTATGTAGATGGTCAGTTTATCTGTTATCAGGATTTAAGCAACCCACAAACTATCTGTGATGATGATCTTGATACCATCGGCAAAAAGCTTAAAGATAAGCTGGAAGTTGCTGTTCAAAAAAGATTCATGTCTGATGTCCCTATCGGTTATCTGTTAAGCGGTGGTCTAGATTCTTCACTGGTTTGTGCCATTGGTCAAAAGCTGTCTGACAAACCAATTCGAACTTTTGCGATTGGTATGGAAAGCGATCCAATTGATCTGAAATATGCTAGACAGGTTGCTGACTACTTAGGAACTGAACATACCGAAATCATCATGTCCAGACAGGATCTCTATGATCATTTAAAAGAAGTTATCTACCATCTGGAAACATTTGATATCACGACCATTCGTGCCAGCATGGCCATGTATATCCTATGTCAACACATTCATCGTTATACCGATATCAAAGTTATTATGACCGGAGAAGTATCCGATGAACTCTTTGGCTATAAATATACTGATTTTGCTCCTGATGCTCAGTCATTTCAAGAAGAAGCCAGCAAAAGAATCAAAGAACTTTATATGTATGATGTCTTAAGAGCTGATCGCTGTATTTCTGCTCACGCTCTAGAAGGACGTGTTCCCTTTGCTGATAAAGATTTTGTTGCCTATGCTATGAGCATTGATCCAGCTAAGAAAATGAACATCTATCATAAAGGAAAATACCTGTTAAGACATGCATTTCATGGCCTTGACTATCTGCCTGATGAAATCCTGTTCAGAGAAAAAGCCGCTTTTTCCGATGCAGTTGGTCATTCAATGGTTGATTATCTTAAAGCCCTTGCAGAAGAAAAATACAGTGATGAAGATGTAATCAGGGCAAAAGCCAAATATCCATACCGTCCACCTTTCACCAAAGAATCACTGATGTATCGCGATATCTTTGAATCCTATTTCCCTGGAAATGCGAAATGGATCAAAGATTTCTGGATGCCTAACAAACAATGGCAAAACTGTGATGTCGATGATCCCAGCGCCCGTGTTCTCAAAAACTACGGTGATTCTGGAAAATAAAAACCACGTCTAAAAGGCGTGGTTTTCACTGCGGCTATAAGCCTTTGTTACTTGCTCGCGTCTCAAGGCGCTGCTTTCACTTGTCGTTCAAGCTACCGCTTTTGACTCTCGCTATCCCTCGAAGGGATTATTTTTTTGCCTTTCTTTTCTGATTCTCTTTCTTTATTCCTTTCCCCTCAAAAGGATCCTTATATTCCTTCACGCTCAGTTTGTCCATCGCAATATCATGCTGTTCCTGCTCCCTTATATACTTTGCGACTGTTGCGTCATTCAGGCCGACCGTGCTGACTTATACCGATAAAACAATTATGCCGATTAAATTGAGATAATCATTGTATTATCATTAGTTTTTTATTGATTTATCGGCATAAAACATTTTATTGAGTCTGTCTTTTTCTTCTTCAGATAAATTTTCATAATCATC